>NZ_JBPGXM010000122.1:0-11798 GCF_056755495.1 Leifsonia sp. KNZ12-8B | reverse complement strand
CCCGAAAACCGTCGAGTACGCAGAGAGTCCGCGTACTCGGCGGTTGCCGGCTAACGGGTGGGGCGGGCCGGCCGATAGAGGAGGCCGTGGAGACCCTGTTCGTCGCGCTGCGCGTCGTCGTCGTGCTCGGGGTGATGGTCGCGCTGCTGTGGTTCGTGCAGCGCCGCATCACCAAGGGCCGCTCCGGCGCGCGTGGGAGGCGGGGCAACGCGGTCACCGTGGTCGGCCGGCAGGGCGTCGGCCCGAAGGCGTCGGTCGTGGTGGTCGACGTCGACGGCAACCGCTTCGTGCTCGGTGTGACCGAGCGCCAGGTGAGCGTGCTCCACACGGGTGAGCGTCCGCAGGAGGCGGAGGTCACCCGGCTCAGCCCGGTGCGCGCGGCCACGACGGCAGCGCCGTCCGACAGCACAGAGACAGACACCGAAACCACAGCAGCACCCGCGGTCACGACGGCCGCATCCGCTCCGGTCGCCAGAACCGGCACGGACGACAGGCAGGATGCCGACTTCCTCACGGCGCAGGGACGCGCCTCGCTCTTCGACGAGGCACTCAAAGGCTCGATCCTGTCACCCGCGACCTGGCGGCAGGCGAGTTCGGCGGTGCGGCAGCGCCGGTGACGGGTCGCGTCGCCGGGCCCCTCGTGCGCACCGGCCGCGTGCCCCGTCTCGCCGTCGCCGGCATCCTCGTCGCCCTGATCGCCCTCGCCTTCGTGCTGCTCAGCGCGACCGGGGCGCACGCCACCCCCGTCCCGACCCCCTCCGGCCCGGACGGCCCGACCGGGGCGACCGGCGGAGGCGGCATCACCCTCGACATCAACGGCCCCAACGGCACCCCGAGCGCCGCCATCGTCACCCTGGTCGGCATCACCGTGCTGTCGGTCGCCCCGGCCCTCCTGCTGATGATGTCGTCGTTCACCAAGATCTTCGTCGTCCTGGCGATCACGCGGAACGCGCTGGCCCTGCCCTCCATCCCGCCGAACCAGGTGCTCGCCGGCCTGGCGTTGTTCCTGAGCCTGTTCATCATGAGCCCGGTCCTCGTCGACATCAACAACTCGGCGGTGCAGCCGTACCTCGCCGGCCACATCGACTTCACGGCCGCGGTGCATGCGGCGGAGGGGCCGCTGCGCGGCTTCATGGCCGCCCACACGCGCGAGGAGGACATCGCGCTGATGACGCGCGCCGCCGGCCGGGCGAACCCCGAGAACGTGTCGGCCGTGCCGCTGCTGACCCTCATCCCGGCGTTCATGATCTCGGAGCTGCGCGCGGCCTTCATCATCGGCTTCGTCATCTTCGTGCCGTTCCTGGTCATCGACATGGTCGTCTCCGCGGCGCTGATGTCGATGGGCATGATGATGCTGCCGCCGGTCATGATCTCGCTGCCGTTCAAGATCCTGCTGTTCGTGCTGGTCGACGGCTGGGGGCTCATCGTGACGAGCCTCATCCAGAGCTACGGGGGCGGCGGATGAACGCGCACGCCGTGCTCGACATCGCCATGCAGGCGCTCATGGTGACCGCCAAGCTCGCCGCCCCGATCGTCGTGACGGCGCTCGTGGTCGGCTTCGCCATCTCGCTCGTGCAGTCGATCACCCAGATCCAGGAGGTCACGCTCTCGTTCGTGCCCAAGGCGGCGGCGGTCGCCGTGGCGCTGATCGTGTGCGGCCAGTGGATGATCAGCGAGCTGGTCTCGTTCACGCACGTGCTCTTCGACAGCCTCCCGCGACTCCTCGGCGGCGGCTGATGAACATCCCGATCGATCTCGCCGCGATCGAGGCCGTCGCGCTCGCCTCGCTGCGCATGGTCGCCTTCCTCGTGATCGCGCCGCCGTTCTCGTACAACGGCTTCCCGGCCCAGGTGAAGGGGATGCTCGCGATCGGCCTCGCGGTCGCCGTCGCGCCCCGGGTCGGCGCCGGCTACCGGGTCGGCGACACGGGAGCCTTCCTGCTCGACATGGTGCGCGAGCTGGCGGTCGGCGCGACGCTCGGGTTCCTGGTGTTCCTGGTATTCGCGGCCATCCAGTCCGCGGGCAGCCTGATCGACCTGTTCGGCGGCTTCCAGCTCGCGCAGGCGTTCGACCCGCAGTCGATGATCAACGGCGCCCAGTTCACCCGGATGTTCCAGCTGACCGCGCTCGCGCTGCTGTTCGCGAGCGGTGGCTACCAGCTCATCATCGGCGGGCTGGTGCGCACCTTCACCGCCGTCCCGCTCGCCGCCGGGATCGGGATGGCCGACCCGGCGAAGGCGATGGTCGACGGCCTCACCCAGATGTTCCTGGCCGCCCTGCAGATCGCCGGGCCGCTGCTCGTCGTGCTGTTCCTCGCGGATGTCGGCCTCGGCCTCCTGACCCGCGTGGCCCCCGCGCTCAACGCCTTCGCGCTCGGGTTCCCGCTCAAGATCATGCTCACGGTCGTGCTCGCCGCGATCGTGTTCGTCGCGCTGCCCGGGGTCGTGTCGAGCATCACCGGGACCGCCGTCAAGACCATGCTGGGGGTGACGCCGTGAGCGACGCGCAGGAGCGCACCGAGCAGGCGACCGACAAACGGATGAAGGAGGCCCGCGAGAAGGGCCGCCTCGGCAAGTCCAACGACCTCACCGCGTGGGTCGGCGTCGGCGCCGCCGCGATCATGCTGCCGTTCACCCTCCAGCTCGGCAGCGACGCCGCCGTCGACCAGCTCTTCTCGGTGCGCTCGGTGATCGAGAGCCCCGACCCGGCGAAGGCGCTCGCCGCGCTCGGCGACGGGCTCGGCAGCATCCTCGCCACCATCGGCCCGCTGCTCGCGGTCGGCGCCATCGCGGTCGTCGGCGCCGCGGCCGTGCAGGGCGGCGTGCACCTCAAGAAGCTCGAGGGCAAGTACGAGCAGTTCAACGTCGTCGCGGGCCTCGGCCGGCTCTTCGGCATGCGGGCGCTGTGGGAGGGCGCGAAGACCCTCCTCAAGTCGGCCGTCGTCGGCATCGGCCTGTACCTCGTCGTGCAGGGCCTCATGCCCGTGCTGCTGACCTCTGGCAGCATGCCGCTGACCTCGCTGCTGTCGGCGGCGCAGGGAGGCTCGGCGGGCCTCCTGCAGGCGGCCGTCGGCGCCGGCCTGGTGCTGGCGGGGCTCGACGTGCTCGTCGTGATGCGCCGCAACCGCAAGCAGACCCGCATGACCAAGCGCGAGGTGCGCGACGAGCAGAAGAACAGCGACGGCGACCCGCTGGTGAAGTCGCACCGGCGCTCCCGCCAGCTCGCCATGAGCCGCAACCGGATGATCGCGGCGATCGGCGGCTCGGACGTCGTGCTCGTGAACCCCACCCACATCGCCATCGCGATCAAGTACGAGCCGGGCAAGTCGGCGCCCCGCGTCGTCGCGAAGGGTGCCGGCGCCATCGCGCTGCGCATCCGCGAGAAGGCCGAGGAGGAGCGCGTGCCGATCGTGAAGGACATCCCGCTCGCCCGCGCCCTGCACGCGAGCTGCCAGCTCGGCGACGAGATCCCGGTCGAGCTCTACAACGCCGTCGCCCGCGTGCTCGCCTTCGTGATGTCGCTCAAGGCGCGCGGCTCGGCCTCCGGCTTCCACACCATGACCACCCCCGCACTGTCTGGAGGGCTCGTATGAGATCGACCGCTGCCAAGGTAGCCGTACCGATCGGCGTCGTCGGCATCATCATGCTGCTGGTGGTCCCGGTGCCGGCCTGGCTGCTCGACACCCTGATCATCGTGAACATCATGCTCGCGCTGGTGATCCTGCTCACCACGATGTTCGTGAAGAAGCCGCTCGACTTCTCGGTGTTCCCGTCGCTGCTGCTCGTGGCGACGCTGTTCCGGCTGGGTCTCAACGTCGCCTCCACCCGGCTCGTACTCGGCGAGGGCTACGCCGGCCAGGTCATCCAGGCGTTCGGGCACGTGGCCGTCGGCGGGTCGATCATCATCGGCGCGGTCGTGTTCCTCATCCTGATCGTGATCCAATTCGTCGTCGTCACGAAGGGCGCCGAGCGCGTCGCGGAGGTCGGCGCGCGCTTCACCCTCGACGCCATGCCCGGCAAGCAGATGGCGATCGACGCCGACCTCAACGCGGGCCTGATCACCGAGGAGCAGGCGCGCGAGCGGCGGGCCGAGGTGTCGGCGGAGGCGGACTTCTACGGCGCGATGGACGGCGCCTCCAAGTTCGTCAAGGGCGACGCCATCGCCGGCATCCTCATCATCATCATCATCAACGTCGTCGGCGGCATCGCGATCGGGATGCTGCAGCGCGGCATGGAGCTGGGCGACGCGGTCAACGCCTACACCCTCCTGACCATCGGCGACGGCCTGGTCACGCAGATCCCCGCGCTGCTCATGGCCGTCTCCACCGGCATGATCGTGACCCGCTCGAACGCCGAGAACGAGATGGGCACCACCGCGAGCGGGCAGCTGAGCCAGTCGCGCCAGGCGCTGACCATCGCGGGCTGCGCGGCCATCGTCATGGCGCTCATCCCGGGGATGCCGCCGATCCCGTTCGTGCTCATCGGGGCCGCGCTGATCCTCGCCGCGCAGCGGATCAAGACCGCGCAGGCGGCGGCGAAGAAGGCGAAGGCCGCGCAGGCCGCTGTCGCCGGCGCCACCAAGCCCGAGACGACCGAGGACCTCATGGAGCAGATGCGCGTCCACGCCCTCGAGATCACGCTCGCGCCCGACCTGGTCGACATCGTCAGCGGCGCCTCCGACGACCTCCTGTCGCGCATCCGGGCGCTGCGCCGCAAGATCGCGCTGGAGCTCGGCGTGATCGTCCCCCCGGTCCGCACGCGCGACAGCGCCGACCTGCCGCCGTCGACCTACGTCATCAAGATCGCCGGGGTGGAGGCGGGGCGCGGCCAGGCCCCCGGCGGCCGCGTGCTCGCGCTCGGGGACGCGCTGGACGGGCTGCCCGGCACCCCGACCGTGGAGCCGGTGTTCGGCCTCCCGGCCAAGTGGGTGCCGAGCGAGATGCGGCACAGCGCCGAGCTCGGCGGCGCGACCGTGATCGACCGGGTCTCGGTGCTCATCACGCACCTGTCGTCGGTGATCACCGCGAACGCCGCGCGCCTGCTCACCCGTGAGGACGTCCGCCAGCTCACCGAGGGCGTCAAGCAGGTGAACCCGCCCGCGGTGGAGGAGCTCATCCCGGCGCTGCTGAGCCTCGCCGAGGTGCAGCGGGTGCTGCAGGGCCTGCTGGTCGAGCAGGTGCCGATCAACGACCTCCCGCGCATCCTGGAGGCGCTGGCTCTGCGCGCCAAGGTGTCGAACGACCCGGAGGGGCTCGTGGAGGCCGCGCGCGCCTCCCTCGGGCCGGCGGTGGTCGCGCCGCACATCGACGGCGGCCTGCTGCGCGTGATCATGATCGACCCCGGCCTCGAGCAGGCCATGCTCGAGGGGCTGCGGCCGGGCGAGAACGGCACCCAGATCGTGCTCGACCCCAGCCGGCTGGAGGCGGTGCTCGGCTCGGTCAAGCAGACGGCGGGCGCGCTCGACGAGGCCGGGCTCTCGGCCGTGCTGGTGTGCGCGCCGGCGCTGCGGCCCGCGATCCGGCGGCTGGTCGCCGGGCAGGTGAGCGGCCTCCCGGTGCTGTCGTACCAGGAGGTCACCGCGGTACAGGCGCAGATCGAGACCGTAGGGGTGGTGCGGGTTGCCGAGCCGATCGCGGCCTGAGTGGCTGGGCGCGGACGCGCTCGGCGACGTCTACGGCGACGACGAGGTGCTGCCGGCGGTCTCGACGTCGTCGCTCGCCTTCCAGTCCATCCTCGACGACCTCGTGCGGGCGGTGGACGCGCCCGCGGCCGCGGCGCCCGCGCCCGCTGCGCCCGCGCCGCCACCTGCCGCGCCCGCGCCGCCCGCGCCCGCGCCGCCCGCGCCCGCGCCGCCCGAGCCTCCGACGAGGGGCGTCGTTATGCCGGAATTCGCGCCGGATAGCGACACAACGACGCCCCTCGATCATCGGGAGGAGGGGGCACGGGGTCGCGGGCGCGTGCCCGAGCGGTTGCGCGGGCGCGGCGACCTGACCCTGGTCGTCGGGCTCGGCGCCGACGCCGAGGCGGCAGGCCGCATCCTCGCCGCGACAGCGGGGGTGGAGGTGCCGGTCCTGCCCCTGCCGGACCGCCGCGCCGCGCTCGCCGCACGAGCCGACGGCGTCCGCTCCGAGCGTCCGGTGGTCGGTGTGGTCAGCCTCCCCGGGCCGCTCGCCGTGCCGGCGCTCGCCGCGGACCTGGCCGGCGTCGAGCCCGACCAGGTGTGGGTGGCGGTCGACGCCTCGCGCAAGGAGGACGACACCGCCGCCTGGGTCGCCGCCGTCGACGCGGTGCTCGCGGTCGACGCCGTCGCCGCGACGAACGCGGCCCTCACCGCGACCCCGCTCGCGGTCGAGCGGCTCGGGCCGCCGGTGCTCTGGCTCGACGCGCCGCCTGCCGAGGCCGCCGACCGCCGGATAGGCTGATCGAATGCTGGTATTGACGCGCAAAGTCGGCGAGCGGGTGCTCATCGGCGACGACATCGTCGTCACGATCCTCGACGCGCGCGGCGACGGCGTCCGCATCGGCATCGATGCGCCGCGCGGCATCCGCATCCAGCGCGACGAGGTCGTGAAGGCCGTTACCGAGGCCAACCAGGAGGCGCGCGAGCAGGCAGCGACCGCCGAGGACGCCGAGGCGCTGATCAAGAAGTCGCTGGGGCTGTAGCGCCCCTGCGGACGCGACAGCCTCCGCCCTGACCGCAGCCGAGCCCGAGATAGTTTACGTACATGAACGATCTCACCTTCGATCCCTCCCGCACGGCCCTGCTCCTGATGGACGTGCAGAACGGCATCGTCGGCCGCCATCCCGACGTCGACGCCTTCGTCGCCGGGCTCGCACGCGCCCGCGAGGCCGCCCGCGGCGCCGGGCTGACCATCGGGTACGTCCGTGTCGCGCTCACCGCCGAGGAGCGCGCTGCGGCCCCGGCCGGGTCCCGCTTCGCCTCCGAGCAGCTCGACCTCGCCGGCCTGGCCACGCAGTTCCATCCGGCGCTCGTTCCGGCGGAGGGGGAGCTCGTCGTGCGCAAGAAGCGGTTCGGCGCCTTCAGCACGACCGGTCTGGCCGAGCAGCTGGCGGCGCGCGACATCGACACCCTGGTCCTCGCCGGTGTCTCGACCAGCGGTGTTGTGCTCTCGACCGTGCGCGACGCGACCGACCGGGACTACCGCCTCGTGGTGCTCGAGGACGGCTGCTGGGATGCGGACCCCGAGGTGCACGCGGTGCTGACCGGCAAGGTGTTCCCTCGCGGCGGCGTCACGGTGACGACGACCGACGGGTTCGTGGCGGCGGTGGGATAGCGGAGGCCGACCCGCACTGTCCACCGATCGGCGGACACCGCTGACCACCCGCCGCCGGTGCCGTCCACCTCCCCCTCGCCGCGAGGCTGAGGCCATGAATTCCGCAGCCTCGTCGAAGCCGGCCCTCGCCGGCCTGATCCTCGCCGTGTCGATGACGACGATCGACTCCACGATCGTCGCGCTCTCGTCCCCGTCCATCCAGCAGAACCTCGGCCTCAGTCACGACGGGATGCAGTGGGCGGTCAACGTCTACCTGCTCGCGACCGCCGCCTTCTTCCTCCTGGGCGGGCGCATCGCCGACGTGGTCGGCCACAAGCGCATGGCGCTGGTCGGCATCGCCGGCTTCGGGCTCACCTCGCTGCTGTGCGGGCTCGCGCCGGCGGGGGATTTCGCGGAGGCGTGGCTCGTGGGTGCGCGTGCGCTGCAGGGCGTCAGCGGCGCGATCATGTTCCCGGCGGCGATCGGGCTGGTCGTCGAGGGCTTCCCGCGTGAGAGCCGCGGCCGGGCGATGGCGATCTTCTTCGCCATCACGGGTGCGATGACCGCCATCGGCCCGATCGCGGGCGGCTACCTCACGCAGTGGACGTGGCGCGCGATCTTCTGGGTCAACCTCCCGATCGCGCTCGCCGCCTTCGTCATCGTGGCGCTGGCCGCGAAGCCGTCCACGCGCAGGCGCGAGCGGATCGACTGGTTCGGGGCCCTGGTCGTCGCCGTCGGGATGGGGCTCGTGGTGTTCGGGTTGCAGCAGGCGAGCGCGTGGGGCTGGGGCAGCCCGGCGGTGCTCGGGTCGCTGGCCGGCGGCGTCCTGATGCTCGTCGCGTTCGTGCTGCTGCAGGGCCGGAGCGCGCAGCCGCTGGTGCGGCTCGCGGCCTTCCGCGACCGCGGGTTCACGCTGTCGACGCTGGCGACGCTGTTCGCCTCCGTCGCCTTCATATCGACCTTCTTCTTCCTCAGCGTCTACGGCCAGGTGTCGCTGCAGCTCTCGGCGGCGGAGACCGGACTGCTGTTCCTGAAGTTCTTCCTCGGCTTCGTCGTGGCCAGCCGGATCGGCTCGGTGCGGTTCGACCGGCACGGCGCGAAGTACGTCGTGCTGGCGGGCGGGGTGATCGGCGCCGTCGGCTTCGGCTGGCTCGCGCTGCGGGTGACCGACCTCGGCGGCGACGCGCACGCCTTCTTCAACGCGCAGGCGTGGCCGATCATCGTGGCCGGCGCCGGCATCGGGCTGATGTTCAGCGCGGTCAGCACCGACGCGGTCAACCGCGCGATCGGTGCGAGCTACGGAGAGGTGTCGGCCATCTCGCAGACGATGAAGAACTTCGGAGGCGCGCTCGGCATGGCCGTGTTCAGCACGATCGTCACGTCACGGCTCACCAACCTGCTGACGACCTCGTTCGCCGGGTTCGGCGGCTCCGCGGACGACGCTCGCACCGCCGTCGAGCAGATCAGCGGGGCGTCGGGAGGCTCGGGCGGCTCGCTCGCGCAGCTCCCGCAGGCGGTGCGCGACCAGATCCTCCACGCGGTGCAGACGGACTACGCGGGAGCCGTGCAGTGGGCCTTCTGGGGCATGGCGGCGGCGATGGCGGTCGTCGCGGTCATCGGGGTGCTGTACCCGGCGGGCCGCACGTCGCTCCCCGAGGTGGCACAGGCGCCCGCCGGCGGCGCCGACGCGGCGGCCGAGCGTCCGGCTACAGTCTGATCGTGACTTCCACCGGCGACCTCCAGCGGGTCGAGGACCGCGCCTTCGGGGACTGGATCGGCTACTCCGCGGTCGCCACCGTCGCCACGGCGGCCATCGTCCTGGCCAACCCGGTCTACGGGTTCGGCCGGTCGGCGGCCGCCGCGGCGATCGTGGTCGCCCTCTACCCGGTGTACTGGTTCCTGGCGCGGCCGAGCCGCTCCGGCCTCCGCTCGAACTCGTGGCGGGCGTGGACCTACATCGCGATCGCCGTCGCCGGGTACCTGGTCGCGATCGCGCTGACCGACTGGGCCAACGTGGCGCTGTTCGTGCTGTCGCCGCAGATCTTCCTGCTGCTGAGCTTCGTACCGGCGTGCACCGTGATCGTGCTGCTCAACGTGGGCGGCCTGGTGGTCCGCCTCGGCGCCGGGGAGATCACCTTCGCCGACCTGGCGGGGACCGCCGGCATCACCGTGCTGGTGATCGCGATCTCCATCTACTTCAGCAACCGGATCACGGCGGTCACGAAGGAGAGCAAGGAGCGCGGCCTCCTCATCGACCGGCTCCGGCTGCAGCAGGCCGAGATCGCCGAGCTGTCGGAGCAGCAGGGAGCGGCGGCAGAGCGCGAGCGCATCGCCCGCGAGATGCACGACACGCTCGCGCAGGGCTTCACGAGCATCGTGACCCTCGGCCACGCGGTGCAGGCCGAGCTCGCGACCGACCAGGAGGCGGCCCGGCGTCACATCGAGCTGATGACGGTGACCGCGCAGGAGAACCTGCAGGAGTCGCGCCGCATCATCGCCGCGCTCACCCCCGGGAGGCTCGCCGAGGACTCGCTCGATCGCGCCCTGCGCCGGGTGACGGCGCGGTTCGAGGACGAGACCGGCGTGCCGGCGGCGTTCGCGGTGTCCGGGGAGCCCAGGCCGGCGCCGGCCGGCATAGAGGTCGTCGCATTGCGGGTGCTGCAGGAGGCGCTCGCCAACGTCCGCAGGCACGCGGGCGCCCGCGCGGTGTCGGTCGAGCTGGCCTACGAGCCCGACACGCTGCGGCTGCGCGTGGCCGACGACGGAAGCGGCTTCGACGCGGACGCGCCTCGGGACGGCTTCGGCATCGACGGCATGAGCGCCCGGGTGCGGGAGGCCGGCGGCCGTTTCGAGCTGAGCGCGCGGCCGGGGGCGGGCACCACGCTGAGCGCGACCCTTCCTGCGCCCGCCGCGACCCCGTCCGCCGCCCGAGAGGAGCCCCTCCCGTGATCCGCATCGTGCTGGCCGACGATCATCCTGTCGTGCGCGAGGGCATCCGCGGGATGCTGCAGGCGTACGACGACATCGAGGTGGTCGGCCAGGCCTCCAGTGGCCCGGAGGCGGTCTCGCTCGTCGCCGCGCTCGCCCCCGACCTCGTGCTCATGGATCTGCGCATGCCAGGCGGAGACGGCGTCGCCGCGACACGCACGATCACCGCGCAGCATCCCGGCACCCGGGTCGTCGTGCTGACGACCTATGAGACGGACCAGGACATCCTGCGCGCCATCGAGGCGGGAGCCGCCGGGTACCTGCTGAAGGACATCGCGCCGGCCGAGCTGGCGCGCTCGGTGCGGGCGGCGGCCGGCGGAGAGACCGTGCTCGCGACCTCCGCGGCGACCGCGCTGCTCGGCCGTGTGCAGGGCAGGCAGGCGGCGCCCGACCTGTCGCCGCAGGAGGTGCGCGTGCTCCGGCTCGCCGCGGACGGCCGCACGAACGCCGCGATCGGCGCCGAGCTGTTCATCGGCGAGGCCACCGTGAAGACATATCTCAGCCGCGCCTACGACAAGCTCGGCGTCTCCGACCGGACCTCGGCGGTGCGGCGCGCCCTGGAGCTGGGCCTGCTCGACCACCCGGCAGAATGACGGCATGTCGGTGTTCAGGACGGAGCGCGGGATCGACCGCCTCGTCAACTTCTCGGACGCCACGGTCGCCATCGCGATCACGCTGCTGATCCTCCCGCTGGTCGACGCCGGCGCCGACGTAGGAAGGCTGACGCTCGGGCAGTTCATGGACGAGCACTTCTGGGAGGTCATCGCGTTCGCGGTGTCGTTCGTCGTGATCGCCCGCTTCTGGCTGGTGCACCACCGGGTGTTCGACTGGCTCGCGGCGTACACGACGCCGCTGCTGTGGCTGAACTTCCTCTGGCTGGCGACGATCGTCTTCATCCCGTTCACCGCCAACGTCCTGTCGTCGAGCGAAGGCGAGCAGCCGGGCGTCTACGCGCTGTACATCGGCAACATGCTGCTGGCGACGCTGACGATGCAGGCGATGGGGATCCTCATCCAGCGCACGCCCGGCATGGCGATCGAGGAGGCGCTGCCGGCGATGGATGCGACCCGCGGCTGGTCTACGAGCATCCTGATGGCGCTCGCGCTGGTGCTCGCGGTGACCGTGCCGGATGTCGGGATGTGGTGGCTCTTCGTGCTGTTCCTGTCCGAGCCCGTGCACCGCCTTCTGCGCGCGCTGTTCGTGCGCACACCTTCCCGAACGGAGCGCTGAGGGATACCGTCGGCACCGAACAGGCAGGAGAACCGATGCGCTCTAAGACCCTCTTCGTCCTCGTCGCGATCGTGGCGGCCTACCTCCTCGGTGCCCGCGCGGGCCGCGACCGGTACGAGCAGATCCTGGGCTCCGTCACGTCGTTCTGGAACTCGCCCGACGTGAAGGCCGCCCGCAAGAAGGCCGCCAAGCAGGCCGCGAAGGCCCGCGGCCGCTAGCCGCCGATCCCCGGCCCAGCCGCCGATCCCCGGCCCAGCCGCCGATCCCCGGCCCAGCCGCCGAGCACAGGAAAAACGTCCCTCACCTC
>NZ_JBPGXM010000121.1:0-11839 GCF_056755495.1 Leifsonia sp. KNZ12-8B | reverse complement strand
GGGGGCGCCCCGTCCGGGGGGGCGGCCCCCCGCGGGGGGCGCCCCGCGCCCTACCCCCCGCCCCCGGGGGGGGTGGGGGGGGGGGGCCCCCCCCCGCGGGGCGGCGCGCCGTCTGTCAGCGGGACGCCTCCGAACCCGCCAGGGTCTTCACGATCGCCGCCGCGGTCGCGCGGCCGACGCGGATCGCGCCGTCGACGTGCTGGTAGCCGCGGCCCGCCATGTCGCTGCACGAGAAGTGGATCGGCCCGACCGGCTGCCGCAGGTCGGCACCGTAGCGCGCGAGGCCGCCCATGTCGAAGCTGGCGGCGTAGGCGCCGCGCGTCCACTCCTCGCTCCCCCAGTCGCTCTCGTAGTACACGACCGGGTTCAGCGCCTGCTCGCCGTAGTAGTGCGAGAGCGACTCGAGGATGCGCGCCTTGCGCTCCTCCGGGCTCAGCCGGAAGACGTCGTCGGCGGCCTCGTCGGAGACGAAGCCGACGAGCGTGCCGCGGGGGTCGCCGTGGTAGCTGTTGTCGTACGCCTCGTGCACGAGCTCGAACGGGCTGAAGGCGGTGCCGGAGTAGCCCGCCTCGCGCCAGAACGGCGTCTCGTAGACGGCGTGCACCTTGATGACGAAGCCCATGGAGAGGTGCTGGTGCAGCTGCTGCTGC
Organism: Leifsonia sp. KNZ12-8B; assembly: GCF_056755495.1. Classification (NCBI taxonomy): domain Bacteria; kingdom Bacillati; phylum Actinomycetota; class Actinomycetes; order Micrococcales; family Microbacteriaceae; genus Leifsonia; species Leifsonia sp. KNZ12-8B. The sequence continues at coordinate 11,189 of NZ_JBPGXM010000121.1, read as the reverse complement.
CGGCGCGGCAGCGGCGGCTCGTACGAGATGCGGCTGATCAGCACCGGCGGGACGGCGAGGATCGCGTAGCGGGCGCACACCTGGAGGCCGTCGGTGATGGCGGTGACGCCCGCCTCGTCCCAGCGCAGCGTGCGCACCGGCGCGTTCAGGTGCACGTCGTCGCCGAGGCGCTGGGCCAGGAGCAGCGGAACCTGCTGGAGGCCGCCCTTCACCCGGCGGTCCAGGATGAAGTCGGCGTCGACGAGGTTCGAGAAGCTCCCGGCGCTGGCCGCCATCAGCAGCGCCTGCAGCGCCGAGAAGGCGTGCGCGGGCTTGGTGAGCATGGCGCCGGCGATGAACATGCCGATGTTGCGCCGCGCCTCCTCGTCGTCGGTCTGCGTCTCCAGCCAGCGGCGGAACGAGATCTCGTCGAGCTCCTTCGCCTGCGGGTGCTCCCACGGCGCCTCGGGGTCGATCTCGGCGACCAGGGCGTCGAGGCGCTCGATGAGGCCGACGATCTCGCGCTCGGTCGCGGGCGCGACCGGGAAGATCTCGCCCTCGAAGGTGCGGCGCTCGCCGTTCGCGCCGAGGTAGATGTTGCGGCCCTCGCGGTACCGGGGGTAGGTCTCGAGGCCGAGGTCGGCGAGCGTCTCGATCAGCGCGTCCTGGTCGGGCGAGACCCACTGGCCGCCGATCTCGAGGGTCGCGCCGTCGATGTCGTCGGTCCAGAGGCGGCCGCCGACGCGGTCGCGGGCCTCCAGCACGGCGACCGTCAGGCCGGCCTTGGTCAGTTCCGTCGCGGCCGTCAGGCCGGATGCGCCAGCGCCGACGATGACGACGTCACGTTCGATGCTGTCCATGGCTATCACTCCTCACCGGGTCAGGGCTCCGGTCACCGCGATGCTAGGCGCGCGGCCGCGGCCGCCGGCTGTACACGCTGTCGAGCGGACGGTCGATGGATCGACGGCGCGTACGTCCTCACCCGACCGCGGTCGTGTCCCGGGAGGTCGCGGCGGCGCCCATCCGCAGATAGACGATGAGCCAGGAGAAGACGAGCACACCGGCCACCAGCTCGGTCGCGGTCAGCACGTAGTACCCGATCACATAGAAGACGGCCATCACGACGATGGTCCCGAAGAAGACGTAGCCGAGCACGAAGAACGACCGCGGCGCGCGTGGGACGGCGGCGCGCACCCAGAACACGACGAGCGAGAAGGTGAGCAGCATCCCGACCGCCGACACGTTGTGGAGCACCCTCGACACGTTCAGCGGGAAGACGCCCACCCCGGCGAGCAGCACGCCGATGAGGATGAGGCAGACGCGGACGCGCAGCGCGGCCGCACGCTCGCGCTGGTCGGCGATGCCGCGGGTGTCGGTCGCGTAGCGGGCGATCGCGGTGACGATGACGCCGGCGATGATCAGCGTCAGGTTGAACGTCAGCGAGGAGACGCTGCGCGACATCCCGAGGGCGCTGAGGTGCAGCTCCCACCAGTGCGGATCGGGGGCGGCGAGCATGCTGGTGAGGAGGCCGACGATGGCGAAGACGGCCAGCACGGTCGAGAGGCGCAGGAGGTTCATCCCGGCCGCCGAGAGGAAGACGGCGTAGGCCGTCACGCCGCCGATGGCCCCGGCGAGCGCCGAACCGGCGAGCCAATAGACCTCGGCGTCCTGGAACCCGTCCGCGAGCACCGCGCCCAGCGCCAGCCAGCCGAGCAGCGCGATCACCGCGTGCGCGAACGCGATGACGATGGTGTCGAAGACGTCGACGCCGGATGCGTGGCCGCCCGTGCGGAACGGGGTCAGCCCCTCCCGCGGCCACCACCTCCCGCCGATGTACGCGGCGAACGCCAGCACCGCCCCGACCAGCGCGGCGAACTGCGACAGCGACTCCGGGCCGGCGATCGGGAGGCTGCGGCCCCAGAACGCCACCAGTCCGGTCAGCAGGGCGATGGCGAAGCCTGCCCCGGCGATGACGATCGCCGCGCCCTCGCGGCTGAGCGCCGGCGCCCGGGCGCTCCTCGACCCGGGCGGCTGCGTCGTGGCGACCATCTCGCGCCCCCTCCCTGACGGGTGCAGGGTAACGCCGGGCCGCGCGCCGCGGCTACGGGGCGTTCGAGGACCCGGAATCAGGAGCCCGCGCGAGGCGCGGTGTCGTCGCGGAGCGTGCCGACCGGGGCGACGATCGCGCGTTCGAGGCGGCGGACGACCTCCAGGTAGTCGGCGGTCCAGATCAGGCGCACGGCGGTGGGGCGGCGCTGCGAGCCGGGCGCGGGCGTGGCGGCGGGGCCGCCGGCCGCGGTGTCGAGCACGGCCGTGGCGAGGCGTTCCACCGCGGTGCGGTCGGTGTCGTCGGGCTCCGGGAGGGGGCCGCGGGCGACCAGCTGCGTCGCGAGTCCGCCGTACCACCGCTCCAGGCGGTCGAGGGAGGCGGCGAGCGGGTCGCGGGCGGCGGCGAGCGCGGCCGCGTCTGTCGCCTCCACCCGCCACAGCTCGACCACCGCGTCGCTCACCAGGCGCACCTGCGCGACGCCGGTGACCGAGGCGGAGACCTCGGCGAGCGGGCGCCGCTTGGCGCCGCGGTCGGCGAGGTAGGTGCGGAACGCGTCGTCCAGGCGGCGCGACGCGGCCGCGGCGCGGAGCGCGTGCCCGCGCGGATCGGCGCCGGCCTCGCCCAGTGCCGCGGCCACCGCGGCGCGCAGGTAGCGCACGCCCTCGACGTACGACTCGGCGAGGGCCGCCCGCAGCGCCGAGGCGGCGCCGCGCGGCCAGAACAGCGCCCCGACGACGAGGCTGACGGCGCAGCCGAGCGCGATGTCCTCGATGCGGATGAGCCCGACGGTCCATCCCGCGGGCGCGATGATGTTGAACAGCAGGACGAGCAGGACGGTGAAGGCCGCCTGGCCGGCAGCGAACGAGATCGCGGCCGGCGCCACGCCGGCGACGAGGATCGCGAACGGGAGCACGACGAGCAGCAGGGTCTGTCCTCCCCCGCTCAGGACGAACAGCAGAGCGGAGCCCAGGACGACCCCGGCGGCGGTGCCGAGCACCCCGCGCAGCACGGTCTGGCCGGTGCTGAGGGCGCTGGAGCGCAGCACCGACATCGTGCCGAGGACCACCCAGAAGGAGTGCTCGACCCCGGTGAGCTTGGCCAGCAGCACGGCCAGCCCGAGCGCGACGGCCCCGCGGATGCTGTTCCGCAGCCAGACCGAGTTGCGGCCCGCGTATCCGCTGGCGCGCTCGGCCGCCGCGCCGACGGGCCCGCGGAGGTCGCCTGGCTGCCTGCCGAGCGTCCGCTGCCACCAGGTGCGCCGCTCGGCCCGTGCGGTGAGGGCGATGTTGCGGCCGACGGCGGCGACCGCGAAGGCGAGCTCCTGCGCGCGGAAGGCGGGGTCGAGCGCGGTGACCATGGCCGGGGCGGAGCGTGCGGGTGCGCCGCGGTCCGCGGGGTCCGCGTGGCCGAGCGTCGCCGACTCCACCGCGGCGCGGGCGGCGGCGAGGCGGTCGAGGGCGGCCTCGACGGGGGCGGGATCCCCGGCGTGCTGGGCCAGCAGGACGGCGCCCTCGTCGAGCACGTCGGCCGCAGCGCTGCGGACTCGGCGTGCGGCGGCGACCGCGGGATCGGTGCGGGGCGACGCCGCCTTCCGCTGTCCAGGAGGCCCGAGCACGGCCTCCAGCCAGGTCAGCTCGTCGACCAGGCGCACGACGGTACGGGCGGGCGTGCTCAGGCCGGTCGGGCGGTACGGGGTGGTGAGGAAGGACTCGTGCAGCGCGGCGACGGCGGCGTCGGGCGCGGCGGCGGTGCGCGCGGCCTCGGCGACGGCCTCCTCGTCGCTGTCGGCGGCACGGGCGGCCACCTCGGCCCGCAGCCGGGCGGCCAGCGCGCGGCACGCCTCCACGGCCGGGCGGCGGAGGGGCTCGCGCGTCGGGGCGGGCCACAGCACGGTGATCGCGACGATGCTGGCGAGCGCGGCGATCCCCCAGCCGGCCAGCCGCGGCCCGATCGACGCGACCGTGCCGGGCAGCGAGACCGGCAGGATGAACGCCAGCAGCAGGGAGGTGCCCGCCGACGCGGTGACCGAGCTCACCGAACCGGCGAACAGCACGATGAAGCCGACGACCGCCATGCCGACCGCGGACAGCCACACCGGCTGCGCCGCGAGGGTGCCGAGCACGACCAGGACCGCACCGGCGACGGCGAGCGCCGCCTGCGCCTGGACCCGCTCGCGCAGCGGGCCGCCGAAGTCGACGAACAGCAGCAGCGCGAAGGACCCGAACGCGGCGAAGATCGCCACGTCGGAGCTGCCGATCACCCTGCTGCCGAGCAGGAACAGCAGCGGCATCAGGATCGCCGCGCGCCCCGCCCTGCGCAGGGCGCCGAAGCCGGGGTCGTGCCGTCTCAGCCAGCCGATGCCCCGCACGCGGCCCTCCCTCCGGCCGGCGCGCGAGCGCACGCACGGCTCACCCGCACACCATAGTCGTGCAGAGCGGGGGTGGAGTCGTAGAGTTCGCGCATGTCAGCCACCCCACTGCCGCCGTCCGGCGCCTCACCGCTCGACGGACCGGTCACCTGCGACGCCAGCGGCATGATCGAGATCCACCGCCTGTTCCGCCACTCCTTCGGCGAAGCCACGGCGCTGGTCGACGGCGTCGCGACGGGCGACGCCGCCCACGCGGGCGTCGTCGCCGGCCAGCTCGAGCTGATCTCGGCCTCCCTGCACGCCCACCACGAGGCGGAGGACGCCCGGCTCTGGCCGGCCATCGACGATCGCGCGCCCTCGTGCGCGCTGCACGTCGAACGGATGAAACGCCAGCATGCCGAGATGCTGATCCACCTGAACGCGCTCGACCGCGCCGTCGCCGTGTGGCGCGCCGATCCGACGCCGACGAGCACGCAGCCCGTGCGGAGCGCGCTCGTCGGCATCAACGCCTCCCTCGCCGAGCACCTCCCCGACGAGGAGCAGAACATCGTCCCCGTCATGGAGCACACGATCACCGAGAAGGAGGTCGACTGGTTCGCCAAGCACGGCCGGGCGAACACACCGAAGGGCCAGCAGTGGAACATGCTCGGCGCGATCCTCGACGCCCAGCCGGACGGAGGCGCGCAGTGGCAGCGGAAGCACCTCCCGCCGCCCGCGGTGCTGGCGTGGCGGTGGATCGGCGCTCCGCGGTACGCGCGGTACCGGGCGGCGCTGGAGGGGCGGGCCTCCTGAGCGACGGCGCCGCCCCGAGCGCGGCCGGCGGGCCGCGCGGTCAGCCGGTCCGGCGCGCCGCCGCCACCGCCGCGATGTCCCGCGGCTCCCGCCCGAGCAGCAGACGGAGGTCGTCCGTCTCGGCGGCCAGCGCGCCCGCCGCGGCCGCAGCGTGCAGCGGGCCGAACGCTCCGACGGCGGCCGCGGGGACGGCCAGGTGCTCGACGGGCCGGCCGAGCCGGGTGCTCAGGATCGCGGCGAGGTCGTCGTAGGTCCACGCGGGTCCGCGCAGCTCCCACAGCGCCCGCCCGGGGGGATCGGAGACGGCCAGGGCCGCCGCCTCGGCGAGGTCGGGGAGGGAGGCCGTCGCCAGGGGGCGGGATGCGGTCGCCGACGCGATCGCCCCCTCCTGCGCCTGTTCCATGGCCGTCGCGACGAACGGTTCGGTGTAGAAGCCGTTGCGCAGGATCGTCGCGGCGCCGGCGCCGGCGCCGGCACGTTCGCGCAGCGCCGCCTCCGTCGCCGCGTGGGCCGGGTCGTGGTCGGCGCCCTGGACGCTCGTGTAGACGATGTGCTCGATCGCCTCGGCCGCCGCGACCACGGCCAGATGCTGGCGGAGCCGTTCGTCGGGGTCGAGCACCGGGCTCGAGACGAAGAGCAGGCGGTCGATGCCGCGGAAGGCCGCGGCGAGCTCGGAGGGGTGTGCGTAGTCGGCGAGGCGGGCCTCCACCCCGAGGTCGCGGAGGCCCGCGGCGGCTTCCGGGGTGCGGACGAGCGCGTGCACCTCCTCCGCGGGGTGGAGGGCGAGGAGTGATCGGACGGCGGCGCCGCCGAGGCGGCCGGACGCGCCGGTGATGAGGATGTGGGTCATGGCGTGCTCCTGAAGAGTCGACGAGAACAGGGTGCGGTGGCGGGAGTCGGGGACTCCCGGCCGTCACGAGGCCGTCGTCGCGCGCACGCGCGGGCAGGCGGCCGTCAGGCGCCTGCGGGGATCACGGTGTGAAGAATCATCCGCCGCCGAGAGTAGCGCATGGCGGCGTGCGTAAACGAACCGTTACAGCGGCTGCGCGGGCGCAGCGGCGGCCGTGAGCCGGCCGTAGCGTTCAACCTCGTCCGCACCGACGAGAGGAATCCCATGACCGCGACACCCCCGGCCGACCACCGGCCCTCCGACTACGCCGCCCCGGGCACCCGGGCGCTCAGCCCGGCCGACGAGCGGCTCTGGGCGACGCTCATCCACGTCGGCGGGATCGTCGTCGGGTGGCTCGCGCCGCTGCTCGGCTACCTCCTGCTGCGCGACCGCGGCGCCTTCGTCCGTGCGCACGCCGCCACGGCGCTGAATTTCCAGCTCACCCTGTTCATCGGCGTGCTCGTCGGCTGGGCGCTCAGCATCGTCGGCATCGGCCTTCTGATCCTGCTCGCCGTCTTCGCCGTGAACCTCGTCTTCGGGATCGTCGCCGCGATGAAGGCGCACCAGGGAGCCGACTACACCTACCCGGTCGCGATCCGCTTCGTCCGCTGAACGGCCCCGCTCAGCGATCGAGCGTCGCGGCCACCCGCATCATCCCGTCGAAGTCGAGGGTGCGGCCGTGCGCATAGGCGTCGGCGTACGCGTCGGCCGAGAGCCCGGCCGCGATCAGCTCGCGGTGCCGGCGCGCGTCGTCGCCCTCCGCCGCCACGGGGTCGTACCCGTAGCGCAGGCCGAGCTCGTCGACGCCGCCGACCAGCATGGCGCCCTCGCGATGGCGCTCGATCCGCGCGGCCGCGCCGCCGACCAGGTTGAGCAGTGCGAGCGCGCCGGTCGGGTCACCGCCCTGCAGCGCCGTCCGTGCACCCGCGTGCAGGACCCGGATCGCGTCCCGCGGCCGGCGCACGTCGACGAGCACCTTGCCGGTCACGTACTCGCTCGACGTCTGCGCCCAGGCGTGCCCCGTCCGCGTCGCGAGCGCACGCGCCTTCGCCAGGCTGTCGAGCGCCTCCGCCGGTCGCCCCAGCGCCCGCAGCATCTGCCCGCGCGACATCAGCACCTCGCTGCGCACCCAGTCCGGCGCCGTCGCCGAGAGCTGCTCCGCCTGGGCGGCGAGCTGCTCGGCCGTCGCCGGGTCGCGCAGCAGCGAATGCCCGTAGGCCGCGTAAGCGAGCAGCGACGAGAGGGTTGCGTCGTCTCCGGCCGCGGCCGCACGCTCGATGCCCGCGCTCACGAAGCCGAACGCGGCCTCCGCATCACCCGATTGGTAGGCCAGATTCACCAGGCCGCCGTAGGCTGCCGCCTCCACAGCCGGCGCGGTCTCGCCCGGCAGCGCCAGCGCCGCCTCGATCGCGGCGCGGCCCTGCACGAGCAGGCCGCGCTTGAACCAGTGCCAGGCCTGCGCGGACGACACGCGGACGGCGGCCTCCCGGTCCCCGGCGGCGACAGCGGTCTCGTACGCCAGCTGAAGGTCGGGCGCGGCCGAGTCGAACGCGTCGTGCGCGTCCGGCGCGTCGTGGCTGCGCACCCGCGGAGCGAGCTCCTCGGCGAGGCCGGCGAAGTAGGCGCGGTGACGCTCGTACCAGGCGGGGAGGGCTTCCGCGTCGCGGAGCGGCCGGGCGAACTCGCGGGCCGACTCCAGCAGGCGGTAACGGCGGGCGCCGCGATCGGTCTGCTCCGCCGCGACGAGCGACTTGCGTGCGAGCGCGACGACGGCCGCCCGCACGCGGAGGCCGGGAGGGGCGGAGCAGACCGTCTCGGCAGCCTCGAGCGTGAACGGGCCGGCGAAGCCGGAGAGCTGCACGAACACGTCGCGCTCGGCCGGGCTCAGCAGGCCGGCGCTCCAGCGGATCGTGCTCGCCAGGCTGCGGTGCCGGTCGCGGGCGTCGAGCGGTCCGAAGGCCGACGGGTCGCCCCCGCTGAGCGCGCCCGCGCCCGCGCCAGGGTCGTCGTCGCGGAGGGTCGCCTCCAGCTCCTCGATCGAGAGCACGTCTGCGCGCGCCGCGGCCAGCTCGAGGGCGAGCGGGAGGCCGTCGACCAGCGCGCACAGCCGCTCGATCGCCGGCTGCTCGGCGGCCCACGGCGCCTCGCCGCCGCGCACCTCGGTCACGCGCTGCCGGAACAGCTCGGCCGCCTCCGACAGGGAAGCAGGCGCGCGCCGGGCGCCCGCGGGCGGCGCATCCACCGCCCGCGCACCGACGCCTCGTACGGTCGAGCCCGGCCGGGTCACACCCAGTCCGCTCATCCGGAGCACGAACTCGCCGGGCACCGAGAGCGGCTCCCGGGAGGTGACGAGCACCCCGAGCCCGGCCGCCCGGCCGAGCAGGTCGACCACGAGCTCGCGCACGGCGGGGATGAGGTGCTCGGCGTTGTCGAGGATGAGCAGCCCCGGCGCGCGGGAGACGCGCGCGACCACCGCATCGGACGTCGCGTCGGAGGCTCCGACGGCGTCCGCGACGGCGCGGAGCACACCGTCCTCGCGCTGGACGCCGGTCAGGTCGACGAGCCACTGCTCGGCGTCGATGGTCCGCGTGGAGTGCCTCGCGCTCTCGATCGCGAGCCGGGTCTTTCCGGCGCCGCCCGGGCCCGCGATCGTGACGAGGCGATGACCGCCGCGCGCCTCCTCCAGCTCGGCCAGCTCGCGGCCCCGGCCGACGAAGGCGGTGAGCGGCACCGGGATGCCGTGACGCTCGACCGCGCGGTCGGCGGGCACGGCGATGGCGGCGTCGGAGCGCAGGATGGACTGCCGCAGCTCGGCGATCCGGCCGGACGGCTCCAGGCCGCCGGCCCCGAGCGCGTCCCGATGACGGTCGAGCGCGGCGAGCGCCTCCGTCGTGCGGGCGGCCGCGGCGAGGACGCGGGCCAGCTCGCCGGCGAGCGGCTCGTCCAGCGGGAGCGCCGCCACGGCCGCGGTCAGCGGCGCGATCGCGTCCGCCGGACGCCCGAGGGCGATGGCGGTCCCGGCGAGACGTTCGAGCGCCTGGCGCCACGACTCGTGCGCCCGGCGCCGCTCGGCCTCCGCGAACGGATACTCGGCGAGGTCGCCCAGCGGCTCGTCCCACTCGGCGAGCGCGGCGAGCAGGAGCTCGTGGGCGGTCTCGTCGTCGGCCTCGCGCGCCTCGGCCACGGCACGGTGGAAGCGGAGCAGGTCGACGTCGTCGGTGACGAGCGCGTAGCCGCTGCGCCCGCCGAGCAGCGCGGGCCCGAGCGCACCGGACCGCAGCCGCGAGAGGTAGACCCGCAGCGTGGTCGCCGCCGTGTCGGGCGCGTCCGCCCACAGCTCCGTCACCAGCTGGGCGGTGGTGAGCCGGCGGCCGCCCGCGAGCGCCAGGCGGGCGACCAGCGCTCGGGCGATGCCGCCGCCGACGGTGACGGGCCGCCCCTCCGCCTCCGCATGGAAGGCGCCGAGCACGCGGATCATGACATCTCCCCCGGACATGCGCCCAGCATATTGCTTCCGCGGAAGGTTTCGTAAACGAATCGTTGCAGCCGGGAATCGCGTGGCCCAGCGGGTGCGGCCGCTCCGTAGCGTCGAGGTCGTTCTCCCATCACGACCCGAAGGAACCGTCATGAACCCGAAGCACGCCACCCGCCCCGGCCGGTCGCTTCGCCACCGCACCGGCCTGACACTGGCCGGCGTCACCATCGCCACCGCACTGCTGGTACCCGCCCTGGGTGCGCCCGCGTATGCCGACGGCGGGGGGATCTCCGCCCCGAGCAGCGAGACCGCCGCTCAGGAGGCCGCGCCCGCCGACCAGGAGGCGCCGGCCGAGCAGGCGCCCGCTGCCGACGCACCCGCTGCCGATGCACCCGCTGCCGACGCACCCGCTGCCGACGCACCCGCCGAGGAGGCACCCACCGAGGAGGTACCGGCCGCCGAGGCGCCCACCGAGGAGGCGCCCGCAGCGGAGGCACCTGTCGAGCCGGTCCCGGCGGAACAGCCGGCCGCCGAGGCGCCCGCCGAGCAGGCTCCCGCGGAGGAGGCGCCCGCCGCACCCGCCGCACCCGCCGCGTCCGCCGCCGCATCCGCCGCCGACCCGCAGCCGCCCGCGGACACCACCGATCCGGTGTTCACGTCCGCGACCCCGGCCCCCGGCGCCGTCTACCCCAAGAACCAGCCGTTCGTCGTGGACTTCTCCTGCTCCGACCCGGAGTCCGGCATCGCGAGCTGCGAGCTCCTCGACCCGAACTGGACCACCCCGCGTCCCCTGGCCATCGGCGAGGAGGTCACCCTCCCTGACGGCGACTACGAGTGGATCGGCAAGGCGGTCAGCGGCTCCGGCCGGACCACCGAGGTGCGCATCCCCTTCTCGGTGGCGTTCCTCGGCGAGGACGTCACGCCGCCCACGCTCAGGACCGACTGGAAGGAACCGGCCACGGGCTGGACCAACCGCTGGTCCGTGATGCTGTACGCCGCCGACGACGAGAGCGGAGTGGACACGCTCCAGGCCAAGGAGTCGGGGACCACGACCACCGTTCACGGCACCTACCTGGGGCGCGATCTCCGCGAGGGCGAGAACTCCATCTCGTACTGGGCGACCGACAAGGCCGGCAACGAGTCCGAGCACCAGGAGCTGGTGATCCGCACCGACCACGTCATGCCGACCGTCTCCATCGACGAGATCGGACGGCCGGGTCCCGGTGGCATCCGCCTGCTCGACCTCGACGAGGATGCGCGTTTCGACTTCACCGCGGACGACGAGCGATCGGGCATCTTCACGGTGTCGGCGTCGCGGTTCCCCGGCTCTGCGATCGACACGTCGGCCCCCGGCGAGCAGGTGCTGACGGTGACCGCCGTCGACAACGCCGGCAACCGCGGCCAGGCCTCGGTGACGGTCCGTGTGGTCGATCCGAACGCGCCGACGGACCCGACCGACCCGACCGACCCCGACCCGACCGATCCGACCGACCCGGAGCCCAGTGAGCCCGGCCAGCCCGGAGAGCCGAGCCAGCCCGGCCAGCCGAACGAGCCCGGCCAGCCCGGCCAGCCGAACGAGCCGAACCAGCCAGGCCAGCCGAGCACCCCGACCGGCCCCGAGCCGACCGACCAGGGC
>NZ_JBPGXM010000120.1:0-11839 GCF_056755495.1 Leifsonia sp. KNZ12-8B | reverse complement strand
TTTTTCGTGTACTCGGCGGCTGGCTGCGGGGCGGTCAGGCTCCGGCGACCGGGACGAGCTCGCGCTTGCGCGGGCGCGGGGCGGCCGCGGCGGGCGCGACCGGCGCCACCGGCGCCGCAGGAGCGGCAGGCGCGGCCGGCGCCTGCTCGGCGGTGAACTCGCGCAGCCAGGGCAGCAGCTGCGGGCCGAGGTCGTCGCGGGCGGCGGCGAGCTGGACGATGGCCTTCAGGTAGTCGAGCCGGTCCCCCGTGTCGTAGCGTCGGCCGCTGAAGATGACGCCGTGCACGCCGCCGGTCCACGCCGGCGCGGTCGCGAGGCCCTGCAGCGCGTCGGTCAGCTGGATCTCGCCGCCCTTGCCCGGCTCGGTCTTCTCGAGGATGTCGAAGATCTCGGGACGCAGCACGTACCTCCCGATCACCGCGTAGTTCGACGGCGCGTTCTCGCGGCTGGGCTTCTCGACCAGGCCGGTGATGCGCACCACGTCGTCGTCGTCCGTCTCCACGACCGCGGCGGCGCCGTAGAGGTGTATGGACTCGGCGGGCACCTCCATCAACGCGACGACGGTCGTGTTGAGGGCGTGCTGCACCTCCAGCATCCGGCGCAGCAGCGGGTCGCGGTCGTCGATGATGTCGTCGCCGAGCAGCACCGCGAACGGCTCGTGCCCGATGTGCGACTTGGCGCGCAGCACGGCGTGTCCGAGACCCTTGGGGTCGCCCTGCCGCACGTAGTGGAGGTCGGCCAGCGAGGTCGAGTAGCTCACCTTCTGCAGCTTGTCGGTGTCGCCCTTGCGCGCGAGCGTGTCCTCCAGCTCGGTGTTGCGGTCGAAGTGGTTCTCGAGCGCGTTCTTGTTGCGGCCGGTGATCATGAGCACGTCGCTCAGGCCGCTGGAGACGGCCTCCTCGACCACGTACTGGATGGCGGGCTTGTCGACCACCGGGAGCATCTCCTTCGGCATGGCCTTCGTCGCCGGCAGGAAGCGGGTGCCGAGTCCCGCGGCGGGGATCACGGCCTTTGTCACGTAACTGGTCATGCTGGTCTCGTTCCTTTCGATGCGGTGCCGTCCCGCGAGGGGCGTCGTTGTGTCGTCATGGGAGCGGAATTCCGACGTTTCGACGCCCCTCGCGCGAGGGCGGTCAGCGGAGGGGCGCGCCGGCGAGCGCGGCGAGGTCGTCGGCGAGCGGTGCGGCCTCCGGCACCCGGCCCATGCCGTGCACCGTCCAGCCGGCGGCGCTCCAGGCGGAGGCGTCGAGGCAGTTGCGGGCGTCGATCACCGTGCGGCCGTCCACGATGCCGCCGAGCGCGGTCGGGTCGGCGCCGGTGAACTCGTCCCACTCGGTCAGCACGACGGTCAGGTCGGCGCCGGTGAGCGCCTGCTCCATCGAGTCGGCGTAGCCGAGCGTCGGGAAGAGCCGCTGCGCGGTCTCGCGCGCCTGCGGGTCGTACACGACCACCTGGGCGCCGCGCAGGTGCAGGGCGGCCGCAACGTTGAGCGCGGGCGAGTCGCGCACGTCGTCCGTGTGCGGCTTGAAGGCGGCGCCCAGCACGCCGATGCGGCGGTTGAGCACCGAGCCGCCGAGCGCCGTCAGGGCGAGGTCGATGACCCGCTGCCGGCGGCCCATGTTGATCTCGTCGACCTGCTGCAGGAGGCCGACGGCCGCGTGCGCCCCGAGCTCGTTCGAGCGGTGCATCAGGGCCCGGATGTCCTTCGGCAGGCAGCCGCCGCCGAAGCCGAGGCCGGCGTTGAGGAACTGCCGGCCGATCCGCTTGTCGTGGCCGAGCGCGTCGGCCAGCAGCGAGACGTCGGCCCCGGCCGCGTCGCAGACCTCGGCGATCGCGTTGATGAACGAGATCTTCGTCGCGAGGAAGGCGTTGGCGCTCACCTTGACCAGCTCGGCGGTCGGGAGGTCGGCGACCAGCACCGGCGAGCCCTCGGCGATCGGCTTCTCGTAGATGCGGCGGAGCGTGGCCTCCGCCTTCGGCGACGTGCCGCCGAAGACCAGGCGGTCCGGGGACAGCGTGTCCTCCACGGCCTTGCCCTCGCGCAGGAACTCGGGGTTCCACACCAGCTCGACGTCGACCCCGGCCGGCGCGGCATCCGCCACGATCGCCCGGAGGCGCGCGCCGGTCCCGACCGGCACGGTCGACTTGCCGACGATGAGGGCGTCGTGCGTGAGGTTCTGCGCGATGCCGCGCGCCGCCGCCTCCACATAGGCGAGGTTCGCGGCGAACGAGCCGGACTGCTGCGGGGTGCCGACGCAGATGAAGTGCACGTCGGAGACGGCGACCGCTTCGGCGATGTCGGTGGTGAAGGTCAGCCGGCCGGCGGCGACGTTCGAGCGGATGAGCTCGGGCAGGCCGGGCTCGAAGAAGGGGGCGCGCCCCTCCTTCAGCTCCTCGACCTTGCGCGGGTCGGTGTCGACGCCGATGACGTCGAAGCCGAGCTCAGCCATGGCGGCCGCGTGGGTAGCGCCGAGGTAGCCGGTGCCGATGACGCTGATGCGGGGAGCGGGCTGGGAGTCCCGGCTCTTCTTGGCGGTGCTGGAGGTGGTCATGACGATGTCCTTCCGAGTCAGGGTGCCGGGGTGAGGGTGAAGTCGTCCTCGGGTCTGGTGAGACCCGCGATGAACGCCGAGAGGGTGTCGGCCCGGGAGTCGATGCGCCAGTCGTTCGTGGCGCGCTCCCCCTCCACGTAGCCGGTCACGGCGAGGTTGAACCAGGCGAAGCCGATGATGTCGCTGTTCTCCGGCTTCGAGAAGGCGTCGAAGAAGGAGGTCACCCACTTCGGCTTGTAGCCTCCTGTCTCCGAGGCGCCGACCTCGGAGAGGATGATCGGCTTCGTCGTGATGGCCCGCAGCCCGTCGAGGCTGGCGCCGAACGTGTAGTCGAAGCTGATGTCGTTCTCGGCCTTGTACGGCGGGCGCAGGTAGCCGGAGAGTCCCACCCAGTCGACGTACTGGTCGCCCGGGTAGAGGGAGGCGAGGTACCCGTCGGCCTTGTGGCTGGCCGGGAGGTTGTTGACGATGTTCGGCGACCAGACCCAGATCACGAGGTCGTTGGCGCCCTCCTGCTGGAAGATGTCGTGCACGTGCCGCCACATCTTCACGTAGTCGCCGGGGCTGTTGCCGTTGATGGAGTTGCCCTTGCCGTCGGTCTCGGACCACGGGTACCAGATGCCGTTCATCTCGTGGTCGAGCCGGATGGCGAGCGGGAGTCCCGTGGCCACGATGTCCTTCGCGTACTGGCGCAGGTAGCTGTCCCAGTCGCCGTTGATGATCGTCGGGAGCGAGTACTCCGGCCGGTCGACCGTGTCGTTGCCGTCGCTGATCGGGCGCGACTCCCACGTCATCATCGGCAGCCGGCCCTGCGCCCAGGAGCGCGTGACGGCGTTGGCCCGGAAGGTCTCGTCCCAGCCGCTGAAGTAGCCGACCAGGTCGGGCGAGACGCCCACCTTCGTGCTGGTGGCGTCGAACGTGGCCCAGTTGAAGGGCGCCTGCTCGGTGTACATGCCGTAGTAGCGGGACGACGGCTGCAGCAGCTCGGCGCGCGGGGGTGCGGTGATCGGCGCGGGGGCGGGATCGCCGCCCGAGCCGCCGTCACCGGGGCCGCCAGTGCCTCCAGAGCCTCCCGAACCTCCCGAACCGGAACCGCCGGTCCCCGAGCCGGAGCCGGAGCCCCCGGTCGCGCCCGAGGCGCCCGACGCCTGCGCGCCCGAGCCGGCACCGCCGGCCTTGGCTGCCGCGAGCTGCGCCTTGACGCTCGCGAGCTCGCCCGCGGCGGCGGCGGCCTGCTGCTTCACGGTGGCCAGCTGCTTGGCGGCCGCGGCCTGGGCGGCGAGCTGCTGCTGCTGGAGGGCGGTCAGCTTGCCCTTCTGGGAGGCGATGGTCTCTGTCGCCCGCTCGAGGTTGCGGCGCAGCTCGGTGTTCTGGGCGGCGTACGGGGTGATGGCCGTGGTCGCCTCGGCGACGGCCTTGCGCACCGGGGCGCCGGTGGGCGAGGTCCACACGTAGGCGGAGATGCCGAACAGCACGGCGGTCAGCACGAGCGCGGCGACGGCGGTCGACCGGGAGCGGGTCTTCGACTGCGCCCACCAGTGGTGGGCCTTGGCGGTGACGGACGGGCTAGACAAGGAACAGGGCCTCCAGAGTCAGGATCGCGAAGCCGATCAGGTACGGGACGGCGGCCAGCGGGTTGAGCCGGCGCCGTGCGGGAGCGGTCGGGGTCGTGGTCGTGGCGGCGGCCCGGCGGGAGGCGCGGGTCGCTGGGGCGGTCTCGGTGAGTGTCGCCGTGCGGGTCGCGAGAGCGGTGGCGGTGGTGACGCCGCCGACGGAGTCGGGCAGCGCGCGGGCCGGAGCGGGCTCGGCCGCCTGCGCGGCCTGCTGGATCTCCTCGTCCGAGCTGATCTCGCTCGGGCCGCCGGAGTACGCGCCTGCCCTGGTCCCCCAGCCGCTGGCGTGCGCCATGCGGAAGAAGCCGATCAGCCGGATCGGCATCAGGAAGAACGTCGACACGATGATGAAGACCGGCAGCCGGAAGAAGTCGCTCGGCTTCTCGGAGAGGTGCCGGATCTGCCGGATCGACATGCTGATCACCGACGAGGCGACCATCAGCGCGACGACGGTGATGATGCCGCCCTGGATGCCGTACGACTGCAGGAAGCCCTGGTAGAAGTTGTAGCCCTCCCCGGTGATCGAGCGGTACACCCAGCCGCCGAGGACGCCCGCGAGGACGAACGGCAGGATGATGTCCATCACGAAGAAGAACGCCAGGACCGGCGCGTGGCCGAGCATCCAGGGGAGCATGCGGAGGGTGTTGTACTGGCTGCCGCGCGCCCACCGGAGCTGCTGCTTGAACAGCTTCTTCACCTTCAGCGGGGCGTCCGTGTAGACGAGGCTGGTGTGCTGGTAGACGGTGCGGTAGCCCTCCTTCAGCGTGAGGTTCGTCAGCGTGCGGTCGTCGGAGACCTCGAGGAAGACGCCGAGGAACTTCTCGGTCATGAACTTGTCCATGACCCGCATCAGGATCGAGCGGCGGAAGGCGATGGTCCGGCCGGGGAGGCAGCCGATCTGGCCGACCACGCTCTGGGCCGGCATCGAGTACAGCGCCCGAGAGTTCTCCAGCCAGTCCGCCCAGCGGGTGATCCAGCTGCGCGTCGGCTCCAGGATGCGCTGCTTGGTCGTCACGCCGCCGACGCGGTCGTCGGCGAACGGCTTGACCAGCTCGGCGAGCGTCCCCTCGGTCCAGATGGTGTCGGAGTCGACCAGCACGGTGATCTCGCCCGTCGACATCTTGGTGCCGATCATGACCGCGTTGCGCTTGCCGGGGATAGGGGTGTGCACCCAGCGCACCAGCGGCGCGAACTCCTCGCACACCTCGGCCAGCTCGGGGTTGGGGGCGCCGTTGATCACGACGATGATCTCGCCCGGCCGCTGCTCGACCATCCGGCCCAGCACGTCGCGGAAGAGGTCGAGCGGCTCGTCGACCACGGGGACGACGACGCTCGTCGTGCCGTGGAAGTCGTCGGTGTACGGCCGGTAGCGGCGCGACATGAGGACCTTCACGAGCCAGATGACCCAGATCAGGGCCGAGTAGACGGCGAACAGGTAGAACTCCGGGTGGCCGCCGATCATGTGCCGGAGTTGCAGCAGGAAGATGAACACGGACGTGACCTCGCAGTGCTGGAAGGGGGTGGCATCCACGTCGCTGGGGATCTGGTCAGGTTCGGGTGGACCCAGTTCTACGGGCACGGCGAGATGGCCCGCAAGTGGGGGCATACGAGGGTGATCACCGGGCGCCGGAGGCGGTTCGACGGCCCCTGTCCGCGTGTCGGCGGACAGCCTCCCCGGCCCGCCGCGCACGGCGCGTCGGCGGTGACCCGGCGAGCAGAAATGCCGATCAACTGAGCAATCGTCGCGATTGCCTCCTGCGCCGCCCTGCGAGCGCGGCGCGACCGGATTGTCCCCCGCTTTGTACCCCGATCAGGGGCGTTCCGGCGGCCTCCGCAGGTTACGAAGTTTTACATCGCCGACACACGGCGTTCACGTGCCGGAGACGCTCACGCGGGTGCCGAGGGGCCCGGCTCGGACGGCCCGAGCGCGGTCGATGCGACGACGCCCTCCGGCCGCGGCTCCTTGAGCTCGATCAGGATGGTGCTGGTCTCGGTGTCTCCGATGTTGCGTCCGACATGGGACTGCTCCCCGATCCAGACGGCGCGTCCGGCCTCCAGCTCCACCTCAGCCTCCCGCCCCTCGACCTGGAGGCGGCGACGGAACCCGCTCAGCGTCACCATCACCGAATCCGGGTGATGGTGGAGGTGCGTCTCGTCGCCGGGCTCGTCGGCGTACGCGAGCACGCGCACGCGCTCGTTCTCCCACAGCACGCGGTAGCGGTCGGGGTCGGTGCGGACGGGGTCGTCGTCGACCATGCGCACAGGCTACAGCGCGGGGACCGGCGGGGATATGCTGACGCCGAGATCGCTGCCCCAGCGGTATGGCTGCCGAGCGGAAGACGAGGACCCCGTGATGCGGACACGCACGACACCGACCACCAGGCGGGCGAGAAGGGGAGCCGTCGCGGCGAGTGTCGCGGTCGCGTCCCTCCTGCTACTCACCGGCTGCGACCTGTTCGCGCCGCAGGACACGCTCGACATCAAGGAGGTCGCCGACGGCGCCGAGGGCTCCGTGGGCGACATCCGCATCGCGAACGCCGTGCTGATCACCGAGAACACGGACGATCCGGCCAGCCTGGTCGCGACGCTCGTGAACGAGTCCGGTGACGACCAGCAGGTGTCCATCCACGCCGGCGGCGCCTCCGAAACCGTCTCCCTCAAAGGTTCCGAGGTGTTGCAGCTCGGCACCCCTGAGGGTTCGAGCGTGGTGTTCGACGGCCTCGACGCGGCACCGGGCGCCCTGACCGACGTCACCTTCGAGGGCGCGGACGAGACGACCACCCTCCAGGTTCCGGTGCTCACCGGGGCGCTGGAGCAGTATCGCGATCTGGTCCCGACGCCGACGCCGACCTCCACCTCGACCTCCACCCCCGCTTCGACCCCGGAGCCCACGCCGACCGCGCAGACCGACGAGTCGAACGGAGGCTGAGCGTCAGACCTCGTCGGAGGCGCCGGCCCGCCGCGCCGCCGCGATCACCGTCGTCATGGCGCGGTGCAGCTCGCGCAGCTCGTCCTCGCCCATCCCGAGCCGCCGCATCATCGTCGCCGGGATGGTCTCGGCGTACGAGCGGAGCGCGCGGCCCTCGTCGGTGAGCCGCACCTCCAGCACGCGCTCGTCGGCGCGCGAGCGCTCCCGCGCGACGTACCCCAGCGCCTCCAGCCGCTTGATCAGCGGGGACACGGTGCCAGGCTCCAGACTCAGGAGGTCGGCGAGCCCGCGCACGGAGAGCGGCTCGCGCTCCCAGAGGGCGAGCATGACGAGGTACTGCGGGTGCGTGAGCCCCACGGGCTCCAGCACGGGGCGGTAGGCGGAGATCACCGTGCGCGCCGCGACCGCGAGGGCGAAGCACACCTGGCTCTCGAGCGCGAGCGGGTCGCTCATCGGCCCGGGCAGTAGAAGCGGGTGGAGGTGTGCGAGTCAGCGGTGCGCTCGATCCGGTGCTCGCTCATCGGCCGTCCGCAGATCGGGCAGGCAGGGTCGGACGGGCGGATGTCAGGACCCTCGGGGTGGCCGGCACCGATGTCGGCCGGGCCGGTGAAGGTGCGCACCACATCGTTCGCCCGCTCGTAGAACCGCCAGAATCGGCCCGCCATGCGTCCGCCCTCCATTTCATTAGTACACCAATGATTATTGCACTAAGGAATGAGAGGACGCTGCGAGCGTCGGAATACTCCCGCCTTCCATGTGTTTACATGGGTATAGCCGGGCAATGGAGCCTCACCGATCCTTCACCACGCCGATCAACCGAGGAGCACCATGACCATCGCCGACCTGGCCCCGCGCACCGCCGAGACGACCGCCCGCCTGCTGCCCGCTCTCGCCGAGCGCTGGAGCCCCCGCGCCTTCGACGCCGACACCGCGATCGACGAGTCGCTGCTGCACGCCGCACTCGAGGCCGCCCGCTGGTCGCCGTCGGCCAACAACACCCAGCCGTGGCGGTTCATCGTCGCGCGTCGCGGAAGCGCCGCCTTCGACACCATCGTCGAGAGCCTGATGGGATTCAACAAGGCGTGGGCGGGCTCCGCCGGCGTGCTCATCGTGGCCGTCGCCGAGCTGACCGACGCCGACGGCGCCGAGCGCCACTTCGCCCAGTACGACCTCGGCCAGGCGGTCGCGCACCTGTCGGTGCAGGCCCACCACGACGGCCTCCACACGCACCAGATGGGCGGCTTCGACCGCGACGCCGTCAGCCGCGCGTTCGACCTGGAGGACCGCTTCGCCCCGATCTCGGTGATCGCTGTCGGCACCCTCGGCGACCCGGAGGCCCTGCCCGAGGCCCTGCGCGAGCGCGAGCGGGCCCCCCGCACCCGCCGCCCGCTCGACGAGACGGTGCTCGTCGACGCCTGAGCGACGCCTCCCGCACCACGAAGGCCCGGATCCTCAGAGGATCCGGGCCTTCGCGCGTGTGCGGGGATGGTCGCCGCGGTGGCCGGCGGGTCAGACCGCGCAGGCCGCCGCGACGATGCCGATGCCGTAGCCGTAGAACGCGTTGGTGTGCACACCGAACGCCTCCAGCGACGCCGTCGGAGCCGGCTGACCGGCGAGCGCGGTGGCCTTGCTCACGGTGCCGTCGGAGTTGCCCGTCCAGATCCAGATGGTGCCCGACGAATCGAGCGCCTGATAGAACCCGTCGCTCGCGCAGACATCGACGATCGATACGCCCGAGACTCCGGTGACCGTGGTCGACCGCCAGTCCGTGCCGGACCCGCTGAACGTCTGCAGGACGCCGCCGTCGCGCGTGAGCATGGCGAGTCCGGCCACCTGCCCGCCGGAGACCGCCGTGGCCCAGCCGTCGAACCCGGCGATCCCGGTGTACTTCTGCTGCCAGGTGCTCGATCGGAACGCGTTGCCCACGGTGAACAGCCGGCCGTCCGCGGTCAGCACTGCGACGGCGTTGTCTCCGGCGAAGAGGTCGGTGATGGCGGCCGGCGCCCCCACGAGCTCCTTCGTGCTGAGCGCCGCGAACGAGTTGGCCGTGAACTGGTAGACCTTGCCGGTCGGCGCGAGGTAGGCGCCCCCGGAGTAGTAGCGATCGGAGCGGGAGCACCAGGTGTCGAACCGCGTGGCTCCCGCGCTGTTCGGGATGCCCTTGAGGGCGGTCATGCCCGCGGTGTTGGTGGCGGTTCCTGCGTAGAAGACCCCGTCGGTGGTCAGCACGAAGACGGCGTTGTCGTGCACGCGGATGTCGAGGATCGCCCCGGTGAAGCCGGTCAGCCGGGTGGGGGTGGAGAGGGCGCCCTGGCCGGTGGCCGAGGCGTACCAGGCGGCGACGCCGTCGGTCACGAGGATGCCGGAGTACCAGGTCCCGGACGACAGCGTCGACCACACGGCGGCCTTGGTGATCCCGGTGACCGCGGACATGGTGCCGACCGTGCTGGAGGAGAAGAACGCCTGACCCCAGTACGTCACGCGTCCGGCGGCGTCGACCGCGACGAAGGCGTTGTCGGCCACGGCGACCACCCGCGACGCGGGCCAGGCCGGGTCCTGCTTGACGACGGGGGCGGACGAGTTGACCTGCGACCAGGTGAAGAGCGGGCCGGCGGCGATCTCGGTGACGGGGACCGTGACGGCGCCGGTGCCCGTCGCCTTGGGCGTGACATAGGTCGCCACGACCGAGTAGGCGCCGAGCGAGCCGACGGCTCGCACGGCGGGCACCGTGATGGTGCCGCCGACGACGGTGAGGTCGATGTCGTGCGGGTCGGTCCAGCCGACCAGCTCGAGGCCGTCGGGAAGGCTGACGTGGACCACGGCGCCGTCCTTGGCGGGGGCACCGTCGACGGTGACGGAGAAGCGGAGGGCGCCGGCGGCGATGACGCTGCACCGGCGCACGTCGGGGAGCGTCGGCGTGGCGGGTGTCACCAGCACGACGGGCGGATCAGTCGACGCGGCGGCGGCGGGGGTCGCGGCGAGGAGTGAGATCGCGGGGACGGCCCACGCGGCGCCCGCGAGAGCGGTGCGCCGGGAGATGGTCGACCGCGGGGAGCCCTCCGCCGGGGTCGGCTCGGGGGAGTGCGATGGGGAGGTGTGCTGGTTCATGCTCAGATTCCGGATTCTGGATTTCAGGACGCTCCATGATACCCCGAGGGGCCCCGACGGGCGCCACCCGTGAGGGAGAGCACCCGCCGGAGCCTGCCACGCAGCCTGGAAGGGAGGACAGGCGGCGATCGCGGTCGCCGGTGAAGGGGGACGACGACCCGCTCATGTGCCACCGCGGGGATGCGGACCGAGACTGCCTGCACCCGGTGCATCCCCGCGGCGACATGTCCATCACACCGCAGCGGGCCGCCGGCGGCAGCACTCAGGCCGTGCCGGGGCGCCCCGCTGAGTGGTGCCGTGAGCGGAGACGGGTGCTCCCCGATCCGCTCTTGGGGGTCACCCGCGGATCTCGGTCGCCGGGGTGAGCACGGCCCGCGTGAGGCCGGTCTTCTGGCGTACCCGGTACAGGTGGTTCTCGACCGTGCGCAGGCTCAGGTAGAGGGTGTCCGCGATCTGCCGGTTGCTCATCCCCCGCTTCGCGAGCTCGACGACCTCGCGCTCGCGGTCCGTCAGCGGCGCCGGCCGTTCGCCGGTCTCGGCGGCGAAGGCCCGCCAGCGGTCCGCGCACGCGCGCCCGGCGACGCGCTCGACGTCGTCGCCGGTGAGCGCCGCCCCCGTCTCGGTGAGCCATCGGCCGGCCGCCGTGCGGAGGGAGGTGCGCTCGAGCGGTCCGCGCGCGCCCGACCGGGCGAGCGCGCGGAGGAGGCCCTCGGCGTCCCCGTCCGTCAGCACCCGGTGCAGGGTGACGAGGGGCCGGAGGAGGCGAGCCTCCACTCTCCGCCAGACGTCGTCGAGCACGGCCAGCCGGTCGGCGGGATGCGGAGTGGCGGTGAGCAGGAGGCACAGCAGCGCCGGGAGGGCGGCCCCCTGCTCCAGCCGTGCCAGCGCCGTCGACCAGAGCAGCTCGCCTGCCTCGGGATCGGCGGGGTCGCCGGCGTACCGCAGCTCGGCCTCCGCCCACTCGCGCATGATGTCCAGGCGCGGCCGGACGAGCGGGCGGAGCCGGCGCAGCTCGGCGAGGAATCCCTCGGCCGCCCTCCGGTCGCCGCGCCGGGCGCTCAGCACGGCGGCGAGCCCGAGGACGCGCTCGTCCAGGGCGGCACTGATCGGGCCGGGACGGCCGAGCCGCAGTGCGGCGCTGAGCGCACGCCAGGCGCCCGGCTCGTCCCCGGCGGCGAGCAGGGCGGTCGCGAGGCCTCTGGCGTGGAGCTTCACGGTGAAGGGGTCGCCGCGGTCGAAGCCGTCGGCCAGATGCGCGCGCGACCACGAGACGGCCTCCGCGATCCTTCCCGAGAGCAGCACGGCGTCGCCGCGCGTCGCGGCGAGCCGGTCGATCAGGTCGGCGGGCGCGTGGGCCGCGGTCACCGGGTGCGCGAGCCCTCCGGCACCCTCCGCGTCGCCCTCCTCGAGCGCCGCCTCCGCACGGAGCAGCTGCAGCGTGTTGCGCAGGGTGGCCGGCACCTGCTCCGGCTGCTCCCCCAGCACCTCCGCCAGCGGGCGGCCCTCGCGCAGCGGACGCAGCAGCCCGTCCACCGCGAGCCCGATCGCCGGGCCCCAGGCGCCCGGGTCCCAGTCCGGCGGCACCAGGGCGGCCGCGTCGTCCTCCTCGCCCGACGCGAGCCGCCACTGGTGCCGCA
>NZ_JBPGXM010000119.1:0-11879 GCF_056755495.1 Leifsonia sp. KNZ12-8B | reverse complement strand
TGTCCGCCACGACGCCTCCCGCCTCCACGCCGCCGGCCTCGACCGCGCCCGCCACGCCGGCCCGCCGCCCCGGCTCGGTCACCTTCGTCGCGGTCCTCACCTACATCAACGGCATCGCGAACATCATCGGCGGCGTCCTCATCCTGTTCACGCGGGACTCGATGGCGCGCGCGAGCGGAGGCTCGGTCGTCGGCATCACCACCTCCGCCGTGCTCGCCCTCCTGCTCGGCATCGTGACGCTGATCGTCGCCCGCGGGCTGCTCGACGGCAGCCGCGTGTCCCGCGCGATCATCACGATCGTGATGATCGTGAACCTCGTCAACGGCGTGCTCCTGCTCTTCACCCTGCAGTTCGTGTCGGGGATCATCGAGGTCCTCTGGACCGTCCTGCTGCTCTCGCTCCTGTACACCCGGCGCGCGAACGCGTTCTTCGCACGCGCGCGCCGCGGCTGACCGGCCCGCGACGCGCCGTACGCGCCGAACGCCCCGCGACATCAGGGAGAATGGACGGGGCGACGCCGCCGGGCGTCGCGAGTCGTGTCCGGGAGGTGACGTATGCGCTGGCCGTCGTGGTTCCGCAAGAGCAGCGAGCCGTCGGTGCGCACCCGCCGCTTCGACGAGGACGCGCTGCCCGAGCCTCCCGCCCCGACGCTGCAGCAGTCCGTCGAGGAGGGCATGCTGCTCGCGGAATACGCCACCCGGATGGCGGTCAAGAACCACATCGTCGTCGACACCATCCAGTACGGCAACGACTTCGACCCGTCCCGGCACACCAGGGAGGCGGCGGACATGCTGCGCGAGCTCGCCGCCGAGCAGGGGGAGGCCGCCGGCAGGATCGAGGAGGAGATCGCCGCCGCGTCCGGCCTGCGCGGCGACGCGATGCACCCGCACGACTATCGCGACGTCGACACCGCGAACCTGGCCCTCCGCCGCGACGCGGCTCTCGCCCTCGCCGACGCGCTGCGTGCGAAGGCCGACTCGGAGGAGCAGCTGCTCGAGCTCGTCGAGCGCGGCCGCGCCGACGCCTGGGACGAGGTCGGCCGGGCGATCGAGGCCGGACTCGACGCCTTCTCCGGCCGCGAGGCGCTGCGCGACGACTACGAGCGCGAGCGCCCGGCCCGGCTCAAGCTGCTGATCTGGCGCGACCTCGCCCGGCTGCAGGAGGAGCGGACGGGGTACTGAGCGCGCCGCGCCTCACCCGCGCTGGCGCCTCACCCGCGCAGGCCGACCGCCGGCACCAGTGCGCCCACCTCGCTGCGCACCCAGCGGTCCCCGGTGCGTCGCTTCTCCTCACGCGTCGCGAACCGGTACAGGTACATCGTCGCCCGGACCGCACGCGGCGCGCGACCGTCGAAGGGGTCGGACCGCAGCAGCTTCAGCGTGGGGCGGTCCGCCTCCAGCAGCCGAAGCAGGAACACCTCGAACCACGGCGAGTCGCGCGAGCCGAGCGCGAGGAACCACATCAGCCAGTCCAGCCGGAGGTGGTACGGCGCGAACTGCCGCGGCAGCCTCCTGACGTCCCCCGGCTTGCCCTTGAACGCGTACTCGCGCCACTCGGCCTCCGGGTCGTGCGGATCGTCCTCGGTGCCCTCGACCACCACCTCGAACCGCTCCTTCGTCACGCTGCCGAAGGCGCCGTACGCATTGACCAGGTGCCAGCGGTTGAAGCTCGCGTTCATCAGCTGGCGGCGCGAGAACAGGTTCTTGAGCGGAGGCCAGCTGAGCACCACGAGGAACACCGTCACCGCGAGCGACACGATCAGGTACCAGAGCGGGATGGTGTCGGCGCCGACCCCGCCGACCGGCGCGCCGAGCGCCCACGACCAGACGCCGTCGCTGATCCCGGCGAAGGCCAGCACGATCGTGATCCAGTTGAGCCACGCGAAGTTGCCGGTCGCAACGAGCCACAGCTGGGTGAGGATGACGACCGCCGCCGCCGCGCTCGCCACCGGCTGCGGGAGGAACAGCAGCCACGGCACGACGAGCTGCGCGAAATGGTTGCCCAGCACCTCCACCCGGTGCCACCACTTCGGCAGCAGGTGCGCGGTGCGGCTGAGCGGGTTCGGCATCGGCTGCGTCTCGTGGTGGTAGTACAGGGCGGTCAGGTCGCGCCACGAGCGGTCGCCGCGCATCTTGATCATCCCGGCGCCGAACTCCAGCCGGAACACCAGCCACCGCACGAAGATCACGATCGTGATCGGGGGAGCGGTGTCCCACGCGCCGAGGAAGGCGACGATGAAGCCCGCCTCGCAGAGCAGGCTCTCCCAGCCGAAGCCGTAGAACGTCTGCCCGACGTTGACGATGGAGAGGTAGAGGAACCAGATCACGAGGAAGACCGGCACGAACACCCAGGTCGGCGTCAGCTGCAGCAGGCCGGCGACCACCAGCGCCGACAGCGCCGCACCGGTCCAGGCGATCGTCAGGAGCAGCCGGTCGGAGTAGCGGCGGCGGAAGAGGGTCGGCTGCGTGCGGGCGTAGCTCAGCTGCAGGAAGCGCGGCACCGGCAGGAGGCCGTGCTCGCCGAGCAGCGCGGGGAACTGGTTCACGGCCGAGACGAACGCGACGAGGTACAGGGCCGCGACCCCGCGTTGCAGGATCTCGCGCGCGATCGTGTACTCGTCTCCCGCGAGCCAGCCGAGAACGTCCATGCGCTGTCACCGTACGCCGCGGCACAACGCATGCGAAGCGTGCTTTTCCCAGCGCCGGCGCTCTGGTCCTCCGCCGACGGCCGCCGTTAGCGTGCTCCTACACCCACTGCTTCCAGGGTGGGGAAACGACACTTCGGGGGACGGAATGCTGCGCATCACCACGGTCGACGAGGCCTACGCCGACATCGACGCCACACTGCTCACCTTCGACGGCGAGACGCTCGCCTGCTGGAAGGAGCCCGGCCCGGAGCCCGGCCCCGAGCCGGTCGCACGATACCGGCTGGCGCAGCTCAGCACGGTGGAGGCGCTGGAACCGCCCGCTGCGGCCCCCGCGGCCCGCGGGGTGGCCGGCCGCGCGCGTGCCACCGCGGCGACGCCGAACGCCTTCCGCCGCTGGACGGAGGCCGACGAGCACGCCGTCATCGCCGCCTACCACCGCGGCGACACGCTCGACGAGATCGCCGCGGCCGTCGGGCGGCGGGTCGGGGGCGTCCGCGCCCGGCTCATCGGGCTGGGAGTGATCGCACCGGAGCCGGGCGACCGGCTGATCTTCCCCGCGACGCAGCCCGCGTTCCCCGCTCCGGCCGGCGGGACGGTGCTGCGGCCGCGGCTGCACGTGGTCGGAGACGTCGCGGAGCGGCGGCCGGACGAGCCGCCCACCGCGATGAAGGGGACGCCGTGAGGCGGTCCCGGCGCCGCCGGGGAGGGGCGGCGCGGCGGTCCGGTCGCGGCGGCGGCCGGATCGGACGCGTCTGCGGGGGCGGCGGGGGACCGCTCCCGCAGGCGCGGCGCGCACGTGCGCGCGTCGGCTCAGGCGGCCAGCTGGGCGTCCAGGCTGATGGCGCGGTGGTCGGAGGCGCCGGCGGGCAGCACATCCACGTGCTCGATCTCGAAGCCGGTGGAGGTGACGAAGTCGAAGTAGCCCGAGAAGAACCGGTAGCGCAGGTAGGTGGGCTCCGTGGTCCGCTTGAGGGTGTAGCCCGAGGTGGTCAGCCGGCGCTCCAGGCCGTTGATGAACCAGGGGTAGTTGAAGTCGCCGACCATGATCGCCGGGGCGTCGGGGGCAAGCGAGCGCATCCCCTCGTGCGCGGCGGCGATCTGCTTGCGGCGCAGCGAGTTGGAGGCCGTGAGCGGCGCCGCATGGAAGGAGCCGACCAGCACGTTCTCACCGGTGTCGCGGTCGCGCACGTGCACCGCGAGCAGCCGCTCGTGGGCCGGGGCGAGGACGCGGTCGTGCAGCGACTTGTGCACGGCGAACACCTGGGTGTGGAGGATCTCGTACCGGTCCTCCCTGATGTACACGGCGAGGCCGAGCCGGTTGCCGCGGGTGGCGTCGGCGAGGACCATGTGGTGCAGCCGCTCGGGCAGGGCCTCGGAGTCGCACTCCTGCAGGCAGAGGGCGTCAACGTCGTAGGTCGAGGCGATGTCGGCGAGCTCGTGGCCCGCGGCGTGCTTGCGGAGGTTGTAACTGACGATCCTCAGGTGGACCCACCCCTTCCTGTTCGCTCGACCGCCATGCGGACGCGTCATCATTGTGGCCCATGCAGCTGTGGAGGCAAGCAGCGCGAACGCATCGCACACGGAATTCACAACACGGTCACGAGGTGTTGCGGCTGTACGGTGTTCGCATGGCCTCCGACGCAGTCGTCCTCACCGTTCCCGGCCCGCACGGCGACCGCGAGGTCCGCCTCTCCAGTCCCGGTCGCGTCCTGTGGCCGGAGCCCGGCATCACCAAGCTCGACCTGGCGAACTACCTCATCGCGGTCGGAGACGCGTTCGTCCGCGCCAACGGCGACCGCCCGGTGTCCCTGCAGCGGTTCCCGGACGGGATCGACGGCGAGCAGTTCTTCTCCAAGAACCCGCCGCGCGGCGCCCCCGACTTCGTGCGCGCGGTACCGGTCGTGTATCCGAGCGCGCGGTCCCACCCGCAGGTCGTGATCGACGAGCCGGCCGCGGCGGTGTGGGCGGCGCAGATGAACACGGTCGTCTTCCATCCCTGGCCGTCGCGGGCGGAGGACTCGGACAACCCGGACCAGCTGCGGATCGATCTCGACCCGCAGCCGGGCACGGGCTTCGCCGACGCCGTTCCCGCCGCCATCGAGCTGCGCGCGGTGCTGCGGGAGGCCGGCCTCGAGCCGTTCATCAAGACCTCGGGCAACCGCGGCCTCCACGTCTTCGCGCCCATCGAGCCGACCCACGAGTTCCTCGACGTGCGCCACGCCGTCATCGCCGCCGCGCGGGAGCTGGAGCGCCGGATGCCCGACCGGGTCACGACCGCGTGGTGGAAGGAGGAGCGCGGCGAACGCGTCTTCGTCGACTTCAACCAGGCGAACCGCGACCGCACGATGGCCGGCGCCTACAGCCCGCGCGCCCTCGCGCATGCCTCCGTGTCGACGCCGGTCACGTGGGACGAGCTGCCGGAGGTCGATCCCGCCGCCTTCACGGTGCTGACCGTGCCGGAGCGCCTGGCCACGACCGGTGACCCGTGGGAGCGCTTCGACGAATCCCCCGGCCGCATCGACGAGCTGCTCTCGTGGTGGGCGCGCGACCTGGAGGCGGGGCTCGGCGAGCTGCCGTTCCCGCCGGACTACCCGAAGATGCCCGGCGAGCCTCCCCGCGTCCAGCCGAGCCGCGCGAAGAAGGAGTAGCGGCGCCGCCTGCTCGGCGCGAGGTCGGCGCGTTCTGCGCTTGCTCGTCGCAGGCTCGTTGCGGGCTCAGCGCTGGCTCGCAGTCGGCTCAGCGCTAGGTCGGCGTCGTCTCGGCGCCGGCTCGCGGCGGCTCAGCGCTAGCTCGGCGCTGGCTCGCCGCTTGCTGACCGCGGTGGACCAGCGACCCGGCTCGCTAGGCCGCCGCGCGCGCCGCGGTCTCCAGGTCCGCGACGAAGCCGTCGAACGCCTCGTCCCACCCTGGCTCCCCACGCAGGCGGAGCAGCGCCGAGGGATGCGTCGTGATTACCACGGCGAACCGTGCCGCCGGAGCTGCGTCCTCCGCGGCTCTGTCCGGGGCTGCTGCGTCCGGCGCCGCTGCGTCCGCCGCCGCTGCGTCCTGCAGCGGGTAAGGGATGACGCGGCCGCGCTCCTGGGTGATCCGCACGCTCCTCCCGAGCACCGACCGCGCAGCCGTGGCACCGAGGCAGACGACGACTCGCGGCTCGACGGCACGCAGCTCCGCGCTCAGCCACGGGTGGCAGGCGACGATGTGCCAGACGGCGGGCTTGTCGTGGATGCGGCGCTTGCCCCGCGGATCCTGGTGGTGCCGGAAGTGCTTCACCGCGTTCGTGAGGTACACGTCGGCGCGGCGGATGCCCGCGGCCTCCAGCGCCTCGTCGAGCACGCGCCCCGCCGGCCCGACGAACGGCGTGCCCTCGCGATCCTCCCGGTCGCCGGGCTGCTCGCCGACCAGCATCAGGCGCGCCCGCGGACCCCCGGCCGAGAACACGACCTGCGTCGTGTCCTCCCACAGTTCGCAGCCGCGGCATCCGGTCGCCGCCTCGCGCAGCGCGGCGATCCCGCCCCCGGCCGGCACGAACGGCTCCGCACCGCCGTGCTCGCCACCCGCGCCGCTCTGATCCTTCCGAGCCATACCGGTCAGGCAACCACCGGTCGCCGGCACCGGCAAGCGGGCGGCGCTGCAGCGTCCAGGTGCCGGACCTCCGTGGTCGGCCGCCGGGCGTGTGCGCCGCCGCGCTCTGCTCCGCGCCGTCGCGCAGCTTCGCGCGCCGCCGGCGCCGCTCAGGTCAGCACGTCGCCGAGGTCGTAGGCGATCGGGCGGTCGAGCTGCTCGAAGGTGCAGGATCGGGCGTCACGGTCGGGCCGCCAGCGCTCGAACTGGGCGGTGTGCCGGAAGCGCATCCCCTCCATCTGGTCGTAACGCACCTCCAGCACCCGCTCGGGACGCAGGCGCACGAACGA
The DNA here is from genome assembly GCF_056755495.1 of Leifsonia sp. KNZ12-8B. Lineage (NCBI taxonomy): Bacteria > Bacillati > Actinomycetota > Actinomycetes > Micrococcales > Microbacteriaceae > Leifsonia > Leifsonia sp. KNZ12-8B. The sequence goes on along the minus strand of NZ_JBPGXM010000119.1, from coordinate 5,321 downwards.
CACGTCCTTGCCGGACGAGAAGCGGCTGCGGTCGGTCTCGCCCGTGACGGCGTTGCCGTCCGCGTCGCGCTCGACCAGCGGGTCCAGCTCGTCGATCAGCGCCAGCCGGGTCTTGTCGGTGAACGCCGACACGCCGCCCACGTTGCGCAGCTCGCCGTTGTCGCCGTAGAGCCCGACCAGCAGCGACCCCACTCCGCGTCCGCTGGCGTGGATGCGGTAGCCGAGCGCGACGACGTCGGCCGTGCGGTGGTGCTTGATCTTGAGCATCGTGCGCTTGTTCGGCGCGTACGCTCCCGACAGCGGCTTGGCCACCACGCCGTCCAGGCCCGCGCCTTCGAACTCGACCAGCCAGCGCCGCGCCAGGTCGACGTCGGTCGTCGTCCGGGTGAGCTCGAGCGGAGCAGGGAGGTCGCCCGCGAACTCCTCGAGCGCCGCGCGGCGCTCGGCGAAGGGGCGCTCCACGTACGACTCGTCGCCGATGGCGAGCAGGTCGAACGCCACGAACGTCGCCGGGGTCTGCTCCGCCAGCAGCTTCACCCGGCTGGCGGCGGGGTGGATGCGCTGCGACAGCGCCTCCCAGTCGAGCCGCTGGTCGCCGGGTGCGCCGGTGGGGACGACGATCTCGCCGTCGAGGACGCACGGTCCCGGCAGGATGCTGCGGAACGCCTCCACGAGGTCCGGGAAGTACCGTGTCAGCATCTTCGACCCGCGGCTGCCGATCTCGACCGCGCCGACGCCGCCGTCGGCGTCGGGCTCGGCGTAGACGATCGCGCGGAAGCCGTCCCACTTGGGCTCGTAGCTCAGCCCGCCGGCGACGCTGTCCGGCTCCGGCACCGCGGGGACGGCCTTGGCGAGCATGGGGGCGATGGGGGAGTCCGGGGTCGGGCGCATGGTCCGATCATCCCGCGAGCCGGCGGGGAGCGGAAGTGCGGCACGGTCTCGTGCGGCGCGGTCTCGCGCCGTACGGCACGGTCTCGGGCGTCCTCTCAGCGGCGGTTAGGTAAGGCTCGCCTATACTCGACGGTGAGATGTACCGACCCGAGCACGCCACCCACACGGCCGACACCGCGCACCACGACGATCGCGTCCAGTTCGTCGTGGTCGGTGACGAGTCGTCCCTGATCGAGCTGGACGCGGAGCTGGCGCTGCTGCCGCTGTGCGCCAGGGGCCGGGTGTTCGTGGAGGTCGCGGACGACGCGCAGATCGTCCCCCTCGCCGCGCCGATCCGGATGACGGTGACGTGGCTCGCCCGCGCGGACCGCTCCGGCCGCCCGGGAACGGGCGAGCGCTGCCCCCGCGGCGAGGCCGCGAGCCGGGCCCTCCGCGCCTGGTCGGCGGAGATGCTCTGCGACGGCCCGGGGGCCACCCGCGCCATCCTCACCGGGAACCCCGTGCTCGTCTCCGAGGTGTGCGACCACCTCATCCACACGGTCGGAATGGCGCCAGACGCCGTCGCCACACCGACCACCGCGCGCTGAAGCGCCCGCCGCCGTCGCGTCGCGTCCCGGCCGAGCCTCCCGCCCTACTCCCGCACCCCTCTACTCCCGCACCTCGTCCGCGGTGAGGAGTTCCGTGGCCGACCACAGGTCGCGGCCCAGCTGCGCGTCCTTCGCCTGGGGCGAGGTGCTGCCGTTGGCGCGCATGCGGTCGAAGTAGGTGCCGCTCGGCGCGCCGACCGGGGCCGCTCCCGCCAGGTGGAGCAGGGGTGCGGCCCCCACCTCCACCGGAACGCCGTACGAGCCGCGGGTGACCGCCGCGCCGAACCGGATGAGCGGGGAGGTGGAGCCGAAGTTCGTCGCGATCGTGCCGGGGTGGAACGAGTACGCGGTGATGCCGGTCCCGGTGAGCCGCTCGGCCAGCTCGGCGATGAACAGGATGGTGGCGAGCTTCGCCGTCCCGTACGCGCGCCAGCCGCCCAGCCAGGGGCGGCGCTCCCAGTCCAGGTCGTCGATGCGGAGGCTGCCGAAGCGGTTCGCGAGGCTCGCCGTGGAGATGACGCGCACATCCCTCCCCGCCGCGGCCGTCTGCGTCAGCCGGGGCAGCAGCAGCCGGGTCAGGAGGAAGGGCGCGAGGTGGTTCGCCTGGATCGTGCGCTCGTGCCCGTCCACGGTGACCTCGCGCGTGCTGTACAGGCCGCCCGCGTTGTTCGCCAGCACGTCGATCGTGTCGTAGCGCTCGAGGAGGGCCTCCGCGAGGCGGCGGACGTCGTCCAACCGCTCGAAGTCGGCGAGGAAGGCGGTGCCGCCGACGCGCTCGGCCACGTCGCGCGTGCGCTCCGGGTTCCTCCCGACGACGGCGACCTCGTCGCCCGCTTCGGCCAGCCGCGCCGCGGCCACCGCCCCGATGCCCGAGCTCGCCCCGGTGAGGATCACCGTGCGGCGCCCTGCGTCGCTCATCGATATCCGCCCTTCTCGAGTCCCGCCTCGATCTCGAACCGGTTGCGCAGCGGGTCGCGCCCGGCCACCAGGTAGAGCAGCGGGAACAGCATCCCGAATCGCTGCCACTGCCGCTTGTGCACCGCCTCGTGCTCCAGGATCGCGTCGCTCACGTTGTGGTCGGTGAGATAGCACCCCCCGACGCACGATCCGCCGCGGCCGAAGGTGCGCTTCGGCATGCCCTGGAAGACGAAGAGGCCGCCCCGCCGCTCGACCCGCCCGGTGCTCCAGAGGAACCCCCAGGTCAGCCCGACGGCCGTGGCGTAGAGGTAGCCGAGCCGGCTGATCGGGGAATCGACGAGGAGGCGGACCAGCGGCCCGGAGACGCCGTTCACTTCTCGGGCCGGCCGTAGGCCTCGAGCAGGCGCAGCCAGACCTCGCTGATCGTCGGGTACGACGGGACCGCGTGCCACAGGCGCGTGATCGGCACCTCGCCCACGACGGCGACGGTCGCGGAGTGGAGGAGCTCGGCGACATCCTGCCCCACGAACGTCGCGCCGAGCAGCACGCCGCGGTCCTCGTCCACCACCATCCGCGCCGTGCCCTCGTAGTTGTCCGCGACCACGTAGGCGCCGCTGACCGAGCCGATCGGGTAGTCGACGACCCGGATGCGGTAGCCGGCCTTCTCGGCCGCCGCGGCCGTCAGCCCGACCGAAGCGACTTCGGGGTCGGTGAAGGTCACCTGCGGGACGGTCTGGTGGTCGGCGGTCGCGACGAAGGCACCCCACGGCTCCAGCGACACCTCACGTTGCTTCGCGCGGGCGGCGATCGCGTCTCCGGCGGCGCGGGCCTGGTACTTGCCCTGGTGGGTGAGCAGCGCGCGGTGGTTGACGTCGCCGACCCCGTAGAGCCACCCGCCGTCGACGGGTTCGCCGTCCGCACCCAGTACGCGCATGCTGTCGTCGACCGTCAGCCAGGCGCCGGCCTCGAGGCCGAACGCCTCCAGCCCGAGGCCGATGGTGTGCGGGACGCGGCCCGTCGCGACCAGGAACTGCTCGGTCTCGAGCACCTCGCCATCGCTCAGCGTGACCCGGAAGCGGGACTCCTCGGTGCGTGCGACCGCATCGACGCCGGTGTCGAGGTGGAGGGTCGCGCCCAGTTCGCGCAGGGAGGCCGCCACGAGCTCACCGGCGAACGGCTCCTCGTTGGCGAGCAGCCCGCTCCGCGCCACCAGATGCACACGCGTGCCGAAGCCCGCGTACGCGGTCGCCATCTCGGTCGCGACCACGCCGCCGCCGAGGATCGTGAGCGACTCCGGCGCGCGCTCGGCGCTGGTCGCCTCCCGGCTGCCCCACGGCTCGCTCTCGCGCAGACCGAGGATGTCCGGCAGCAGCGGCGCAGAACCGGTGCACACCGCCACCGCGTGCTTCGCCGTGAGCACCGTCACCGAGCCGTCCTCGGCCGTGACGGTCACCTCGCGGGGAGCGGTGATGACGCCGCGCCCGCGCACCAGATCGATGCCGGCGCTCTCCAGCCATTTCACCTGGCCGTCGTCGTTCCAGTCGTTCGTCATGTAGTCGCGCCGCCGGAACACCGCCGCCACATCGAGCTTCCCGGTCACCGCTTCGCGCGTGCCCCCGACCCGCTGGGCCGCTCGCAACAGCGCACCGCTCCGCAGCAGGGTCTTGGAGGGCATGCACGCCCAGTACGAGCACTCGCCGCCGACCAGCTCGGCCTCGACGATGACCGTGCGCATCCCTCCCTGGGCGGCGCGATCGGCGACGTTCTCGCCGACCGCCCCGGCGCCGATCACGATGACGTCGTACTCGGTGGTGCTCATGGGTTCTCCTGTCTGGATGCTGCTCGACTGTTGCTGCTCAACGGATTGCTGCTCAACGGATTCGACGGACTCAACGGCCGACGAACGTGGCCTCGGTGCGGGCGAGGAAAGCCTCCATACCGATCCGCGCGTCCTCGCTGCCGAGGAGGCGGACCAGCGCGGGCTGGAGCTCGGCGGCGGCCGCGGCGTCTGCGTCGCGCACCGCCCGCTTCGCGTTCGCCAGCGCCGCCTGCACCGCGAGCGGCGCCTGCGCGGCGATGCGTTCCGCGATGGCGAGTGCACGGTCGAACTGCTCGCCGTCGTCGACGACCTCCTGCACGAGCCCGATGCGGTACGCCTCCTGAGCGTCGAAGAGGTCGCCGGTGAGGATGTAGCGCATCGCGCCGCCCCAGCCCGCCACGCGGGGGAAACGGAGAGTCGCACCGCCGAACGGCAGGATGCCCCGCGTCACCTCGATCTGCCCGAACCGGGTGGACCGCGCGGCCACGGCGACGTCGCAGGCGAGGATCAGCTCGATGCCGAGGGTGAGGCAGGTGCCCTGGACGGCGATGACCACCGGCTTGGTGACCGGGGGACCGGACAGCTGCCACGGGTCGAGGCCGTCGGGACCGACGAACGACAGCCCCTCCGGCCCGATGCGCGGCCCGAGGTCGGCCAGGTCGAGCCCCGCGGTGAAGTGCTCGCCCACCGCGTGGACGAGCCCCACCCGGAGCTCGGGGTCGCGTTCCAGCTCGCCGTACGCGTCGGCCAACCGGGTGAGCAGCTCGAAGTCGGCGGCGTTGCGCTTCTCGGGACGGTCGAGGCCGATGAGCAGGACGTGCCCGCGGCGCTCGGTGCGGATCTTGGCTGAGGTCATAGCGACACGGTACCTGTCGCCGTCACACGCCCTCCCCGGCATTCGGCTGATCCGTGGACAAGTGGCGCGGCCCGCGGCGTGTGGACGATTCCGGGACGGCGTCCGGCGCCAGCGACCCGGCGCCGCCTCCCGCCCCCGGCGCGGCAGACGCACCGCCGGCAGACCCGCCGCCGCCGTCGACTCCGGCGCGCACGCCGGCCCGGCGGCCCCGGCCCGCGCGGGGCGGGGGGGGGGGGGGGGGGGGGGGGGG
>NZ_JBPGXM010000118.1:0-11911 GCF_056755495.1 Leifsonia sp. KNZ12-8B | reverse complement strand
GCGCCATCCCGCCCGTCCCACCGACCGGCCCGATCGACGGCGCCGCGGCGACCTCCGCGGATGGCCCGCGCCGTCGCCGCCGCGGACTGATCGCCGCCCTCGTCGCCGGCGCGGTCGTGCTGATCGCCGCCGCTGTCGCGCTCGCCATGTTCCTGCCGCGCGCCGCGACCCCCGACTCCGTCCCGTCGACCCCGCGCCCCACGCCGAGCAGCACCGCCCCGGCGGTCCCGGCGACGGTCGCACCGTCCGACGACCAGCAGCAGCAGGACCAGCAGCAGGACGACGGCGACACCGGCACCTCCCCGGCGCCCGCGCCAGCCCCTGCGCCGGCCCCCGGAACGGGCGACGACGGCTCCGGAGACGACAACGGCGGAGGCGGCGAGACGACCCCGTCGCCGGAGACGACACCGACCCCGGAGCCGACGCCTCAGGAGACGACGACCCCCGAGTCCACGACGACGCCGACCAACCCGCCAGCGGGCTGAGCGCCGCGCCGGTCAGACGCGTTCCACGCGCGCGCTCACCACGCCCTCCTCGGTACGGAGTATCGGAGTGATGGTGCCGACCATCCTCGCCCTCACCCCCGCCCCGTCGCCACCTCGACCGCCCGCCGCACGCCCCACACGTAGTCGTCCGGACGCTCCCAGGCGGCGAAGTGGCCGCCGTACGGGAACTCGCGCCAGTCCGCGACCGCGAAGAAGCGTTCCGCGAAGCGGCGGGGTGCGTTCACCAGGTCCTTCGGGAAGACGGTGAAGACCGTCGGCGCCTCCACGCGTCCCCAGTCCTTCGGCGCGTTGAGGGCGTACGGGGCGAACGAGGTGCCGATCGAGCCGCTCACCCAGTAGGCCGTCACCCAGGTCAGGTACTCCTCCGCGTCGAATGCCGGGGGGAGGGACGGGTCGGTGTCGACCCAGCGGTCGAGCTTCTCGCCGATCCACGCCGCCAGCCCGGCGGGGGAGTCGCCGAGGGCGGTCGAGACCGTGTTCGGGCGGGTCGACTGCTCGTGCATGTAGCCGCCCTCCGCGGCCTGCCAGCGGCGGCCGTGCTCGACGTACGCCCGCTCCTCGTCGTCGAGGTCGTCGGGCAGCCCGGCGAGGAAGTGGTACTGCGACACATCGGTGAGGTGGAGGGCCGCGACGCTCTCCGGGTGACGTGCGGCGAGCGCCTCCGCCACATCGCAGCCCACGTCCCCCGCCGACACGATGAACCGGTCGAAGCCGAAGTCCAGCATCGCCGCGTGCACGGCATCCGCCAGCTCCACCGCCGAGAGCCCGCTGCCGTCGGTCGCGGCGAACGGGAAGCCCGGAAGCGCCGGGATGACGGCGGTGACGTCGCCGAGGCGCCCGAGCACCCGCTCGAACCGCAGGACCGAGTCCGGCCAGCCGTGCAGGAGGAGCACGACGGGCGCGTCGGCCTCCGCCTCGGCGACGATCGCGTTCACGGGCGGCTCGGTCGCCGACCGTCGCCACGGGTACGCGGCGATGCGATCCTCGTGCACCCGCCAGTCGTACCTCCGCTCCCAGTGGTCGAGGAGGCTCTCCAGCCTGGTGCGGTCGGTTCCGAACCCGGCGCCGTCGTCGCGCACGCCCGGCACGATCCGGCGGCGGGCCAGCCGGTCTTGCAGGTCGCGCAGCACGGCGGGGTCGGCGCGGGTGAAGGCGTTCTGCTCCACGGTTCTCCTCTCGATTCGGTGGGCATCTCGATTCGGCGGGCACCTCGATTCGGTGCGGCGGCCGTTCGCGCAGGCCGCGGCGTCAGCGCAGCAGCGTGCGCAATGTCTGGATGGTGTCGGCCTCGCCGGGCTCCTTGTCGTCGCGGTAGCGCTTGACGCGGGCGAACCGCAGCGCGATCCCGCCCGGGTACCGCGTCGACCGCTGCACGCCGTCGATCGCGATCTCGACCACCGTCGTCGGCGCGACCCACACCGTGCCGGCCGTGCGGCGCACCTCGATCTGCTGGAAGTACTCCGTCTGCCAGCGCAGCAGCTCGTCCGTCAGGCCCTTGAAGGTCTTGCCGACCATCACGAAGCCGCCCGGCTCCCCGAACTCGCCGTCGGGGTCGCGCGCGCCGAGGTGGAGGTTCGACAGCCAGCCGCTGCGGCGTCCCGATCCCCACTCGCAGGCGAGCACGACGAGGTCGTAGGTGAGCACGGGCTTCACCTTCACCCAGCTGGAGCCGCGCCGGCCCGCCGCGTACAGGGAGTCGATCGCCTTCACGACCACCCCCTCCTGACCCGCCGCCAGCGCCTCGCGCGACACCCGCTCGGCGACCTCGGGGTCGGCGGTCACCTCGCCCCGGATGCGGTACGGGCCCGCGACGCGCTCGAGCTCCTCCAGCCGCGTCGACAGCGGCTCGTCGAGGAGGTCGCGACCGTCGACGTGCAGGATGTCGAAGAACCACGGCCGCAGCAGCGTCTCCCTCGCGGCATCCGCGCCGAAGCGCGACATCGTCTCCTGGAACGGCCGCGGCCCGCCGTCCTCGTCGAGCGACAGCGTCTCGCCGTCGAGGATCACGTCGTCGACAGGGAGCCCGCGGGCGACCTCCACCACCTCCGGCAGCCGGTGCGTGATGTCGGCCAGGTTGCGCGTGTAGACGTGCACGTCGTCGCCGCGGCGGTGCACCTGGATGCGGGCGCCGTCCAGCTTGTGCTCGACGCTCGCCGGGCCGGTGGTCGCCAGCGCCTCGGTCGGGGTGGAGGCGGTGGCGGCGAGCATGGGGAGCACCGGCCGGCCGACCTCCAGCCCGACCGCGTCGAGGTCGGCGGCGGTGCCGGTCAGCGCCAGGCGGGCTGTCCAGCCGAGGTCGCCGGAGAGCATCGCCGCCCGCCGCACCGTCTCGCCGGGCCGGTCGGAGGCGCGGGCGACAGCGTCCATCAGCACGCCCTCCAGCGCTCCGGTGCGCATCTCGCCGAGCAGGACGCGCACGATGAAGTCCTGCTCGCCCGCCGTGGCCCGCTCGGTGAAGGCGCGCAGCAGCCGGGCGCGCTCGGCGGTCGAGCCGCCGCCCGAGAGGGCGGCGAGCGTCTCGAGCAGCTCGTCCAGGTCGCCGACCGTCAGCGTCGGCTCGGCGGCCGGCTCGCCGATCGCGGCCGTGACGCCGCGCCAGCCGACGCCGACGCGGCCCTGCCGGGGCTTGCCGACGAGGAAGCCGACCGCGGGCGCCACCTCCTCGGGCGCGAGGTCGGTGAGCAGGGCGGCGAGCGCGTCCACCTTGGCCAGGCGGGAGCGCGTCGCGGCCACCGCGTCGGTCGTGTCCACGAGCGTCTGAAGCAGCACGATCCCACTCAACCACCACCCCGCCGACTCGTGACCAGATATCACTTCTCGGCGCGGGAACCCGCGTCTGCTCACGACTCGCCGCGTTCGGCCGCGCCGCGCCCTCCGTGCGACGGGATGGGGAGGGGGCGAGGGGATACTGGGTGACATGGCTGTGGTGCTGGTGCTGCACGGGAGGTACGGCGTGGCCGGCGACCTCCCCCAGGTCGTCGAGGCCGTTCCGCCCGGCTGGCGCGCCGTCGTGCTGCAGGCGCCGCTGCCGCTCGGCGACCGGTTCGAGTGGTTCCACGTCGAGGACTGGCCGAAGCCGGGTCCGCTCTCGGCCGACGTCGCAGCGGCGGCCGACCACGTCCTGGCTCGGATCGAGCAGGAGGCTCCTGGCGAGCGGGTCGGGATCGTCGGCTACTCGCAGGGCGCCGCCACGGCCCTCCAGGCGCTGCGCCGCGCACCGCACCGGATCGCGTTCGTGGTGGTGCTCGCCGGCTTCATGAGCATCGACGGCGAGCGCGGCGACGAGGAACTGGCCCGCCTCCGTCCGCCCGTGCTGTGGTGCCGCGGCGATCAGGACGACGCCATCACCGAGGCGGACGTGCGGCGGCTGGCCGACTTCCTCCCCGCGCACACCACGCTGGTCGAGCGGGTGCTCCCCGGCGTCGGGCACGAGGTGCCTCCGGCGATGGCGGCGGAGGTCGCGGGCTTCCTGCGCGAGCGGGCCGCCGAGTCGTGACTCGGTGCGGGTCCGTGCGCCGAGCCGTGAGCTGATGTCACGACTCGGCGGAGGTCACAGGTTCTCGTCCTCGTCCTCTTCGTCCTGCATCGCGAACTCCTCGAGGTCGCCGAGGTCGGGTCCGCGGAAGGCGCCCGTCCCCTCGTCGAGCGTCCCCTCCCCGTCGGGATAGCCGGCCCGGTCGGGGTACTCCTCGGGCCGCCGGTCGCCGCCGTCGCCGCTGTGGTCGCTCATGCTCGCTCCTCCCTGCTGGTGCGCCCATCCTGGCGCAGGACCGCCGGTGGAGGCGATACCCCTCAGTCCTCCGAGATCTCCGCCACCGTCTCCCCGGTCTGCACCGGCGAGCTGGAGCGGGCGAGGTCGGCCTGCGACACCATCCCGACCAGCCGGTGGCCGTCGATCACCGGGAGCCGCCGCACCTGGTGGCGCTGCATCACGCCGTGCGCCTCCACCACGTCGTCGTCGGCGCCGATCGTGACCGGCTCACCCTGGGCGAACTCGCCGGCCGTCGCGGTGCGCGGGTCGCCGCCGGTCGCCACGCACTTCACCACGATGTCGCGGTCGGTGAGCACGCCCTTCAGCCGGTCGTCGTCGCCGCAGATGGGCAGCGCGCCGATGTCGAGGTCGCGCATCTTCACGGCGGCGTCGTAGAGCGTCTCGGTCTCGCGGACGCACTCGGCGCCCGGTGTCATCACATCGCGGACCACGGTCATCGTCCTGCTCCTTCCGTTCGGCGCTGTCTCGCCTCCATCCCACCGCGCCGGGGCGAAGCGGGGCAGGCCTTGACGCGCGCGGCTGACGGGGTAGCCGTGGAGGGAAGACGCGCCGCACGCGACGACGAGTGTGCGGGCATCCGAATCGGAGGAATCAACCATGGGCATGATCGAGCCGCGGGGATCGAAGCCGCTGACCATCGTCGGCGTCATCCTCCTCGTGCTGGGGCTGGCGACGCTGATCACCTACTTCGCGACCACGCCCGGCACGAACTCCGAGGGCGAGGGAGCCGGTGTCGCCCTGGCCATGTGGCTCGCCTCCGCCGTGCTGATCGGCGTCGGCCTGCTGCTCACCGTGCTCGGCCTGGTCCGCCGGCGCCGCGGGCGGGCCGTGGGCGGAGACGCCGAGCGCCGGGTCGACGACCACGTGCACGACCTCGAGCCGGGGGTGAGCGGCGACAGCCACCCGCCCGCGTGAGCCGCGCCCGCGCGAGTCGCGCCCGCGTCAGGCGCCGGCGGACGCGTCGCCCGCGAGCGCGAAGTCCACGGCGGCGTGCGCGTGCAGCCGGGTCGTCGGGAACAGCGGCAGCGGCGTGTCCTCTGGGCGCACCAGAAGCTCCAGCTCCGTGCAGCCGAGGATGGCGCCTCGCGCGCCGGCCGCGGTCAGTCCGCCGATGACGCCGACCAGGTCGGCCCGCGACTCGTCGCGGATGTCGCCGAGCACCAGCTCGTCGAAGATGATCCGGTCGATCCGTTCGCGCGCCTCCGGGTCCGGCACGTGGACCCGCAGCCCGTGGCGTTCGAGCACCGACCGGTAGAAGTCCTCCTCCATGGTGAAGCGGGTGCCGAGCAGTCCGACCTCCGTCACCCCGGCGGCAGCCACGGCTCCGGCCGTCACCTCGGCGATGTGCAGCAGCGGGATGCCGATGGCGGCGGTGATCGTGTCCGCGAGCTTGTGCATGGTGTTGGTGCACACCACCACGCAGTCCGCGCCCGCGGCCTCCAACCGGGACGCCTCGCCGGCGAGGAGCGCGCCGGCGTCGTCCCAGCGGCCCTCCTGCTGCATCAACCGCACCTCGCCGAAGTCGACCGAGATCAGCACGCAGTCGGCGGAGTGCACCCCGCCGAGCCGCCGGGCGACCTCCTCGTTGATGAGCTCGTAGTAGAGCGCGGAGCTCTCCCAGCTCATGCCGCCCAGCAGCCCGATCCGCTTCATCCTGTCCCCTCCCGACGGTCAGGGCGTCAGTCTGGCAGGTCCGCCCGTCGCAGCGCGATGAGCCAGGTCGAGTAGTGCTCGGTGACGGAGCCGCCCAGCTCGTCGACGATGGCCGCGGCCTCCGCGGCCTCGGCGGGCGTCCAGTCGCTGAAGGTGGTGAAGAGGTCGCGGACCTGGGCGCTGTCGAGCTCGACGCTCCAGCGGAACGTCCGGACGCGCTCCACGCGGAACAGTCCGCCCGCCGTGAGCGCGCGGCCCCACCGCTCGACCTCCAGCTCGCCGGGGCCCGGTCGCGGCGGCGCCTGCCGCCGGTCGACGATCGCCTGCATGCGGCGGCGGAACGGCGTCACCTCCGCCTCCGGATCGCCGTAGACGTTTCCGCCAGACGAGCAGGAGGCCGCCGGGAGCCAGCGCGTCGTGCACGCGGGGCAGCAGCACGTCGAGGTCGAACCAGTGGACGGCGGTGGCCGCGGTCACGATGTCGAACGCGCTCGTGCCCAGCACGGCGTCCTCCGCGCGGGCGTTCACGACGGTCGCGGCGGGCACGCGCGCCGCGAGCCGGGCCGCCAGGGCGGGCCCCGGCTCCACCGCGGAGACGGCGAGCCCCGCCTCGGCGAGGGCGCCGGTGGCCTGACCGGTGCCCGCACCGAGGTCGAGCGCTCGCGCTCCTGGCCTCAGTGCGCCGAGCTCGCGCAGCGCCTGCCACAGCGCAGGAGGGTAGGGAGGCCGTGCCCGCTCGTACCGCTCCGCGTTGCGGTCGAAGTGGTCCTCGAACCCGGCCCCGCCCATGCCGGCGAGATTACGCCGCCGCCCCTGCCGTGGCTGCGGCCGAGCCGGCCGCCGTCGCCTCCGACGACGTGTCGCTCGTCTCGTTCAGCGTCTTGCCGGTGGTCTCCGGCGCCATGACCTGCGAGACCAGCGCTCCGACGACGCAGACCACCGCGGCGATGATCATGCACCAGCCCGTCCCGATGGTGTCGATGCCGATGGGGAGGAGGAACGTGCCGGCCGCCGCGCCCACCCGGCTCGCCGCCGCCGCGACGCCGACCGCCGAGCTGCGGACCTCGGTGGGCATGATCTCGATCGGGTAGACCGCCGAGAGGTTGCCCTGCAGCGCGTTGAAGAACGCGAACACCGCGAAGCACAGCACCGTCACCCACACCGGCGCCCCGGACCAGATGCCGACGACCGCGAGGGCCGCCGCCATGATCCAGAACGGCGGGATGAGCTGCTTGCGCCGCCCCACGTGCTCGATGGTGAGCGCCCCCACCAGCGCGCCGACCGTGGCGAGGCCGTTGACGCCGATGGTGCCCCAGGCAGGGTCCGAGAGGCTGAGCGACTCCAGCACCACCGGCGCGAAGGTGAAGATCGCGAAGTAAGGCGCGACGTTGCACGCCCAGAAGACGCTGACGAACACCAGCCGGCGGAGGTTCTCGCCGCGCAGCAGCTCTCGGTAGCCTCCCTGCGCCTCCCGCTCGGCCATGATGCCCTCGCGTTCGACGTAGTCGCGGCCGAGGTCGCGCTCCACGATCCGGTCCGCCTCGGCGCGCCGGCCGTGCCCGAGCAGCCAGCGCGGCGACTCGGGGATGCCGAAGCGCACGATCCAGGCGCCCACCGCCGGGATGACGCTGGTCGCGAGGATCCACCGCCACGACAGGCCGGCGGCGGTCATCGCGTACGCGACGACGACGGCCACCAGGAATCCGCCGTACCAGCAGACCAGCAGCGCCGAGAGGCGGCGGCCGCGGTTGCGGTTGGGTGCGAACTCGGCGAGCATCGCCGCACCGATCGCGTACTCCGCGCCGATGGCGACGCCGAGCAGCACGCGCACCACGAACAGCTGCCACGGCTCTGTCACCATCGCCTGCAGCGCACCGAGCACGACGAAGCACAGGATGTCGATGGTGAACATCCGCTGCCGGCCGAAGCGGTCGGTGAGGTAGCCCGCGAGCGGCGCGCCCACGAAGATGCCGATCAGCGAGGAGGCCCCGATGAGACCGGCCTCCACCGGAGACAGGTGCAGGGCTGTGGTCAGGGCGGGGAGCACGACGCTGAGCACGCCGAGGTCGAACCCGTCCAACCCCTCGCCCCAGGCGGCGCTGAGGTTGATGCGGCGGACGATCGAGCGCCGTCGTTGTTCGGTTGTCATGAGAATCACCCTCCGTCGCCTGTGAGGATCGGGGGAGGGGCTTGCGCGCCGGGCGATTCCGGGGCACTCGGCTCACCGCCTCATCGCAGTTGCTAGGTTGGACGGATGGATGACTCCGCCGCCGTGACCGACCTGGCGGACTCCGCCGAGAGGCAGCGCCTCGAGGAATGCGTGAAGGAGCCCATCCGGACGCCGGGGCGCATCCAGTCCCACGGGGTGCTGTTCGTCGTCGACGTGAACACGTTCGAGATCGTCACGGTCAGCGAGAACGCCGCCCGGTGGCTCGGCCGCTCGATCTCGGAGCTCGGCAGCCCGACACTGGAGTGGACCGTCGCCGCGGCATCGCACGGCGACCCCGTGCGCGTCGAGCTGGGCGGCCGCTCGTACGACGCCATCATCCACCGCCTCGGCGACCGCGCCGTCATCGAGCTGGAGCCGGCGGAGGGGGCGCCCGACCTGGCGACGCCGTCCGTCGTCAACGCGATCCGCACGCTCGGCCTGCTGACCAGCGCGGAGGAGCTGCGCCAGGCCGCGGCCGAGGAGGTCAAGCGGATCAGCGGCTTCGACCGCGTGATGGTGTACCGCTTCTTCGAGGACGGCCACGGCGAGATCGCGGGCGAGGCCTCCGAGCCGGGGATGGACGTCTACCGGGGCCTGCGGTTCCCCGCCTCGGACATCCCGCAGCAGGCCCGCTCGCTCTATCTCACCAAGCTGTCGCGGGCCATCGTCAGCACGGAGGACGCGGGCACGCCGCTCGTCGGCAGCGATCCCGGCGCCCCTGCTCTCGACCTCAGCGGTGCGGAGCTGCGCGCCGTGTCGCCGCACCACCTGCAGTTCATGCGCAACATGGGGCAGGCGTCGACCGTCTCCTTCTCGCTGATCGCCGACGACCGGCTGGTCGGGATGATCACCTGCGCGCACCGCACCGAGCGGCGGATGCCCATCCTGCTGCGCCGCGCCCTGGAGGTGCTCGCCACCCAGCTGACCGTGCAGCTCGGCGATCGACTCGAGGGCGCCGAGCTGCGCCACGACCTCTCCCTGCGCGAGCGCCGATCCGTCGTGCTCGCGGACGTCCCGTCGGCCGACGACCCCCTGCTGTCGCTCATCGAGCGCGGCGACGAGCTGCTCGCCCTGGTGGAGGCCGACGGCGCGATCCTCGCGCTCGACGGCGTCAGCCGCAGCATCGGGTCCGTGCCGATGGTGGACCGCAGCGTGCTGCTCGCCGCGGCGGGGACCGAGCCCATGCACACGGACGAGATCGCGCGGACGCATGCGGCGCTCGCGACCCTCACCCCCGGATTCGCGGGCATGCTCGTGACGCCGGTGCCAGGGCACGGGGTCATCCTGTTCTTCCGCCAGGAGGCCGCGCAGGTCATCCGCTGGCTCGGCGATCAGTCGGCGAGCAACCGCGACACCCCGCTGTCGCCGCGCCGGTCGTTCTCCGAATGGCGCGAGAGCGTGCAGGGCAGCGCGCTGCCGTGGGGCCGCACCGGTGACGAGGCGCGCGACCTGGGCCGGGAGCTGGCACGAGCGCTCGACCGGCGCCGGGAGGCGCGCCTCGCGCAGCTCGCGATGATCGACCACCTGACCGGGCTGCACAACCGCCGTTCGCTGGAGGGCGCGCTCGAGTCCGTCGTCGCCGAAGGGAGGGGCGGCGTGCTGCTCTTCCTCGACCTCGACGACTTCAAGGCCGTCAACGACCGGCAGGGCCACGAGACCGGCGACGCCGTGCTGCGCGCCGTCGCCGACCGGATCACGCAGGCGTGCCGCGCCGACGACGTCATCTCCCGCCTCGCCGGCGACGAGTTCGTGGTGCTGTGCGCCGGGCTCGCGGAGGCGGAGGGCGACCGTGTGGCCGACCGGCTGGTGGAGGCCATCGGGCATCCCGTGCAGACGCAGCGCGGCGAGGTGATGGTCACCGCCTCCTGCGGGGTCATCGCGGTGGAGGACGGTCACACCGCCAAGCAGTTGCTCGATGCGGCCGACGCGGCGATGTACCGGGCCAAGAAGGCGGGCCGGAATCGTACCTCCCGGTAGGGAAATGCCGGTGGGTCCGCGCTAGGATCGAGACGGTACGCCGCCATCCCGGCCGGTGACGAACCGAAGGAGTGCCCGTGCGGTCATTGGCGGCGGATGAGCTTCCCTGCGCGGTGGTGCAGCTCGACGTCGACGGGCGCATCGTGGAGGCGAACGCGACCTTCCTCGCCTGGACCGGACGCCCCATCGCCGACCTCGCCGGCCAGCCCCTCGACGCCATGCTGCGCCCGTCCAAGAACCCCGCCACCGACGGATCGGTGGTGCGCCTGGCCGCCGCAGACGGCCGTCGTCGCGCGGTGATGCAGACGCGGAGCGCGCTTCCGGACGGCGAGCTGGTCGTCCTGCTGGACGCGACGGAGCGCATGGCCTTCGAAGACCGCCTCACCCGGTCCCGCTCGCTCGAGGAGCGCACACGCAACCGGCTGGAGCTCGTGATCGACGCCTCCATCGCCTTCGCGACCGCCACGACCGAGCACGAGCTGGCCGACATCCTCGCCACGACCGTGGCCAGGGCGTACGGCGCCGAGGAGTCCGCCGTCTTCCTCCTCGACGAGAACGGCAGCTTCGAGCAGGCCTCCGGGAGCAACCCGCTGGAGTCCACGATCGACCTGTCGGCGCTCGCCCCGCAGGCCTCGATGCTGCGCGCGGTCGTGAAGATCAGCGGCGCCGAGCAGGCCGACGAGGTGTCGCCGGCGCTGGGCCGCGCGTTCCGCGAGTGCGGGGTGTACTCGATGCTCGCCTCGCCCATCCGGCACGACGACGAGCTGTTCGGTCTGTGGACGTGCTTCTTCCTCCACCCGCGCACCTTCGACGCCGAGGCCGCCCCGCTGGCGGACGCGCTCTCCGGTCAGGCGGGCCAGACCGCGACGAGCCTCCGGCTGCAGCGCCAGCTGGAGCACGCGGCCATGCACGACGAGACGACCGGGCTCGCGAACCGCCGGTTCCTGGAGACGCTGCTCCCCGACTACACGAAGACGGCCGCCACGCTCATGGCCGTGCTGTTCATCGACCTCGACGGGTTCAAGGCGGTCAACGACTCGCTCGGCCACCACGCCGGCGACCTGCTGCTGCGCGAGGTGGGCGCACGGCTGAAGTCGGTCGTCCGCCACGAGGATCTGGTGGCGCGCTACGGCGGCGACGAGTTCGTCGTGGTGTGCGAGGTGCCGGACGACGCCGCGGCTCACGACGTCGCCGAGCGCATCCGGCGGGAGGTGCGGCGCCCGTTCGACGACCTGCCCGAGGGCTTCCCGGTGAGCGCGAGCATCGGCCTCTCGGTCGCCAGGACCGAGGTCTCGGCATGGAACCCTGACCTCCTCATCCGCCTGGCGGACCAGGCGATGTACCGGGCCAAGAACGCCGGGGGCGACCGCATCGTCGACGCCCGCCGCGGCGGTGGCGACGACGCGCTCCTCGCGGTCGGTTCCTGACCGGACGCCCCTCCGTGGGGCCGTGTCGCCCGGATGGGGTGGAGCGGAACCGCCCGGTCGGCCGGTAGCGTGGCCGGATCGACGCCCGGCGGCCGCTCAGATTCTGCGGTTTATGATGACAGCTTCCGCCGTGCGGACGGGACAGCGTCGCCCCGCATCATCCGAACCCCCGTCCACCCGAAAGGACACCCCATGAGCTCGCTCCGCGTGCACATCGAGCGCACCCTCGCCACGGCCGACGAGACCGACGCCCCCCAGGAGCCGGCCGCCGAGTCCGCCGCCGCCTGACCGCCCCCCCCGCCCCCCCCCCCCCCCGCCCCGGACCCCCCCCCCCCAAGCCAATGGCGCAAACCCCCACCCCCCCCCC
>NZ_JBPGXM010000117.1:0-12027 GCF_056755495.1 Leifsonia sp. KNZ12-8B | reverse complement strand
TTTTTTTTTCCTCCCCCCGCGGGCGGGGGGGGGGGGTGGGGGGGGGGGGGGGGGGGGGGGGGGGGGGGGGGGGGGGGGGGGGGGGGGGCGGGGGCCGGGGGTCGGCCCCCCCCCCCCCCCCCCCGACACGCTAAGATAGGGGAGTTGCCTTGCTTGGTGCGGAAACGCCTGGGCGGGGCAGCAACGGGCTGTGGCGCAGTTTGGTAGCGCACTTGACTGGGGGTCAAGGGGTCGCAGGTTCAAATCCTGTCAGCCCGACGCAACGAAAAAGCCGGTGGAGCACGAAGGTCGCAAAGCGACCACGTGCTCCACCGGCTTTTTCGTTGCTCGCTGCTGTCTAATGGGGTCCCCGCCGCGAGGGGGCCCCGGGCGACGTCTCTCGCGCAGCGAGATGCGGCGTCCGGGGGAGCGGTGGGGCGCAGCCTGGTGACACCCGTGGAGAACGCAGACAAGCGCCAGCCGTCACCCCCCGCTCCCCAACACCGCACACGTCTCCACCCGCTCCTCCCCGGGGAAGTACGTAGCCCACTCCTCCTCCGTCAGCTCCCGCCCCGCCAGTGCGCACGCCTGCGACGCCTGCTCGGCCGGGCGCAGGTCCCAGACGCGGATGCCGTCGGGGAGCGCCTCGAGCAGGGTGTCGCCGTCGGCGGTGAGGTACCCACCGCGCAGACGCACCCCCGGGGCGTCGCTGTCGACCGGAGTGGCGAGCGCGATGTCCGCCGTCAGGTCGTAGAGCGTGAGCGCGTTGTTGTAGCCGACGTTGAGGAGGGTGCGACCGTCGGCGCTGACGGAGGTCAGCTGGCTGCCACCGATCGCTCGGGCGAGGGCCGAGATCGGCTGGAGCGTGTGGAGGTCGTAGCGGCGCGCATAGTCCGCCGCGACGCCGATCAGTTGGTCGCCGTCGAGCGCGTGGCTCGAATCGAGGTCGTGGAGGCCGCGGACGAGGAGCCGTCCGGTCGAGATGTCGAAGACACCGGTCTCCGAGTCACCCGGGACGACCGACCACGTGACCACGGCGAGGGCCGCGTCGTGCGAGTCGTGCGTCTCGCTCGCCGAGAGGACTTCGAATCCATCGTCCGGCACGGCCATGGCCGGCCCGAGGGGCTTGCCCGTGGACGGGTCGAAGGCGACGATGCCGTCCGGCCACCAGGCGAAGGCGGGAGGGTCCCATCCGCCGGGCAGGACGTTGAAGGCGCTCGGCAGTCCGGGGATGCGCAGCGGAATCCTTTCGCCTGTTGCTCGGCGCTCCAGCCGCGGCTCGCCCGAATGCTTCTCCGGGTCATAGTGGGCGTACTCCGCCACGACACCGGAGCCGAGCGGAACGATCAGGTCCTCCTCCTCGCCGACCGGGGCGTCGCGCTCCAGGTCCCACAGTCGCATGCGCCCGCCCCCGCCGACGGGCTGGGTGACGACGACCGATCCTCCCGCCTCCGGACCGTCCACGAGTTCGCGCCCCTTCGCGACGACGTCCGCGCCGGTGCCACCTCCGTCGATCCGCCAGCGCATCCAGATCGGAGGTTGCCCCACGGCCGCGAGGAGGGTGCTGTCGTCGATCGTCTCGAACCTCGGGAACTCGTCCAGCTGAAGCGCGGCGACCTGCCCTCTCCGTGTTTCGCCCGTCGCCAGATCGACGAGGGCGACCCCTTCGTAGGACCCGCACGCGATCGTCGTGTCCGTGGCGAGGTGCAGGGAGTAGCAGTTCCGCGTCGGATCGGGGAACCGTCGCCAGAGGGTCTCACCCGTGGCGAGGAGGACGCGCACCGTACCGTCCCATCCCGTCGTCACGACGCCTCCCCGGCCGTCGGTGATCACGTCCATGCTCGACACGTCCCCCTCGAGCGGGATGGTTCGGACCAGCGCGAGCGTCGCGCGATCGTACAGGCGGAGCTGGTCGCCCGCGCCGACGGCGACGAGGCCGTCGTCGACGAGCGTCACGCCATAGAAGTTCTCGATCCCTTTCGGATGGTCGTCCAAGGTGGCAGCGCTCGAGCGCACCTCACCCGTTGTCGCGTCGACCGCGATGATGTCCGCAGTGACCGGTTGCGCGACGTAGAGAGTCCGGTCCGCTGCGTCGAAGGTCATCGTCCCCGACAACGGCGAGCGAACGAGCCCCGTGCTGGGCAGCGGCTTCCCGGTCGTGAGATCCAGGAACGTGAGGTGCTCCCAGCAGCACTCGTCGGTGTTCGAGGGGTCCGGGTAGACAGGCGACTGGATCGCCGCGACGGATCCGTCGGAACTGACCTCGACGGCGCGGCCCCAGCCCGACGGCGTATCGGGGAGACCGAGCTCGAACGTCCGGAGCACGTCGCCCGTGGCGACATCGACGACCTCGGCGGCGGGGTGTCCTGCTCGATCCTGGCCGGACGAGACGTGCAGCGCCGTCCCCGTGCCCGGGAGCATGTCCATCGAGGGGAGGATCGCGCCTTTGTCATGGTGCATGTCGACCAGGCCGGCCGAGCTCGTCATGACCCCCCAGAGCGCGGAGCGCGTCCGCGCGTCGTCGGGCCACCGCCGGTACGTCTCCGCCGCGAGGAGTGCGGCCGTCTCGCGGTCGTTGTCGAGCAGCGACAGGGACGTCGCCACGAGCGCCTCGATGCGAGCATCCTCTGCAGCACGACCCGCCTCCCCGCCTCGCACGGCAGCGAGTCCTCCGCCGAAGACCGCCGCGACCAGCAGCACGCCCGCACCCGCCATCGCCCACCGCAGCCACCGGTTGTTGCGCTTGTCGCGGGCGGCGCGCCGCGCCAGTTCCCGTATCTCGTCCTGCTCCCGTTCCGCGGACGCATCGAGGAACTCCCGCTCCACCGTCGTGAGATCCGGCTCCGACCCGTCTCGCCAGTCCAGCGCTGCCTGCAGCCGGGCGCCGCGCAAGAGATCATCGTCCCGCCGCCCGGAACCGTTCCACAGCTCTGCCGCGGTGGCGACGGTCGCCACGAGGCGAGCGCCCTCGGCATCCTCTTCCAGCCACTGGTCCAGGCGCGGCCACGCCGTCGCGAGCGCCTCGTGAGCGACCGTGACCTCGTCGCCGTCGGTCGTGAGCAGCCGGGCGGCCACGAGGCGGTTGAGCACGCCACGCCAGGCCGGGTCGGCGACGAGGGGCGCGAGCGAGGCGGTGCGTCGCACGGACGCGCCATCGGCTCCGCGGTGCACGAGGCGAAGCATGAGTGAGCGGCATGCGGCGGCGCTGTGGGCGTCGAGGGAGCGGTACAGCGTCTCGGCCGACTGGGCGATGGCGCCGGTGATGCCACCGGATGCCTCGTACCCGGCCACCGTCAGCGTCGCTCCCTCGCGTCGGACCCAGGTCTCCTCCAGGGCGTGCGAGACGTGGGGGAGGGTGGTGCGCCGGTCAGCGGCATCCCGCACGATCACCTCGACCAGCCCCGGCTCGATCCGCAGGCCGGCACGGGCGGCCGGGCGCTCGATCGCCTCACGCAGACCGTCGGCATCGAGCGGCCCGATGGCGTACACGCCACGGCCGACCAGAGCGCCGATGTGCGGGAGACCCGTCGCGCGGTCGAGGAAGTCGCTGCGCAGCGTCATCAGCACGATCGACCCGCCGGCGAGCACGTCCGCAACGATCCTGCACAGGTCATCGCGTTCGCGCTCGGGGAGTTGGAGGATCGCCTCGGCTTGATCGACGACCACGATATCGGCGCGTCCACCGGCAGCGATTGTCGCGCGCAGGGCAGTCGCGGCATCCCGACCCGCCGTGATCACCACGGTGCGCCGCCCGTCGGCGATGCGCGGCAGAAGCCCGGCCAGCACGAGTGAGGACTTGCCCGATCCGGAGGCGCCCACCACGACGGTGAGCGACCCCTCGCGCACGCGCTGGCGCATGGCATCGATGTCGGGATCTCGTCCGAAGAAGTCCTCCGTATCGGCGGGTGAGAAGGGCTGGAGGCCGCGGTAGGGGCAGACGTCGCTCACGCGGTGCAGCGGCTTGGCCGGGGTCAGTGCCGGATCCTGCTGCAGCATCGACGCTTCGAGCGCACGCAGCCGATCACCGATGTCGATGCCGAGGTCGTCCGCGAGCCGCGTCCGCGCGGACCGGACGCTCGACAGCGCCTCGGCTTGCCGGCCGGCACGGTAGTTGGCGATCGCGAGGATCGCCCACCGGTTCTCGCGCAGCGGCGACTCGCGCACCAGCCGCTCCGCGTCGGCGACGACGGCGCTGTGCTCGCCCTCCGCGAGCCGGGACTCGAGCAGCTCCTCCTCGATGCTGCGACGGATCTCGATCAGCCTCTCGGCCTCGACGGCAGCCGGTTCCCAGTCGGCGAGCTCGGGGTACGGTCCGCCGCGCCACATCGCGAGCGCCCGCCGGTACGCGGCCACCGCCCGGTCGTTCTCGTCGTGCATCGCGTGCTTGCGAGCGTCGGAGACCAGCCGTTCGAACTCGAATGCATCGATCGTCGCCGGGTCGAGCCCGAGGATGTACTCCGAGCCGCGGGTGATCACCGCGCCGGATCCGAGGTCGGCGCGGATCCGCGCCACCGCTGTCTTGACCTGCTGAGCCCAGGTGCGCGGGAGGTCCGCCCCCCAGTACGCCTCGGCCAGCTCGCCGGTGGCCACGGAACGCCCCGCCAGCACGATCAGCGCAGAGAGCACGACGCGCTCCCGCGGACTCAGGGTGTGCTCGGTGCCGGTATCCAACGGACCGAGAACTTTCACGGTCATGAGGACAGTGTGAGCGCGATCCGGAAGGCCGGCAACGCTCGTCGCTGGGGGCGAGTACCGGATGAGTACCGGGTGAGGAGGGATCGAGTACCGGGCGGCGTGATGGTGGACGCATGCACGTCTTCGGCCTCTTCTGAGAAGGGAAGATCATGAACTACGAGACTTTCGTCGCCTTCCGCGCCGACTCCCATCGCGCGGCGAGCCTGGAACGCGAGAATGAGCTGCGCCGGTCGCAGGGGGACCGGGGGACGACCGTGTCGCCACGCAGACCGGTCGTCGAGGTGCGGCGCAGGCTGGGCGTCGCTTGGTGGGCGGTTTTCGGGCGGAGCGGTCATGGGCATCGCCCTGTGGCGCATTTGTGATTCGCGTAGTGTGAGCCCGCGCTGCTCGCTGAGTGTCCCCGCCGTAGCCGTGCCACTTGTTGGGGGCTCTCGGTGTCCGCGACGCCGCGCTAGCCTCGTCGAGAGCGAGGAGGTCTCTTGTCTTCGGTTGCTGAACCGGTGAAGCGGGTCTGTCCGGAGTGCAACAAGGCCGTTCGCGTCGGGCTCGTGACACAAGCGCTTCTGCCGCACGGTCTTCGTTCGGGTGTCGAGTGCCCGGGAGTGGGGCTCGGCCCGGAGCACTCCAGGCCACTCGGTTCGAAGAAGCCGAAACCGGAAGACCAAGTCACTGGCGCAACCCGGCGAACCGCGACGACGACGGCCTCAAAGACGAAGCGCCGTGAGCCGAAGGTCGGCCCCGACCCCTGGAAGGACATCCCGCCGGCCCCTCGGGCCGCTGCTGAGCGGCTCCCCTTCAACGAGTTCGACCGGGAAGAGAAGTTGCTGCGGCGCGCCCTGCGACTGGAGGAGTTCGGCGGCGCCACGAGCGTGAGAGCTCGGTCGGGAGGACTTCCGGGAACCTGCCGACGATAGTTCGAAGCGAGCATCGAGAGTTGAATGGACGGCCAGCCCCCCTTAGCGGCCAGTGCGATTCTGGGCTCGCCCAGGTTCCGGTTCAGACTGTGGCGTCGAGATTCGAGTGCATCCATGAAGTGATGCTCGGCCTGGCCGATATACCGTGCGGGCGTCGCGGAGTCGAACACTCGAAGCAGCGGTAACCGGAAGTCCGCCGGGTCGCTCCGCCGCAGTTCGACGTTGTCGCCGTGACCGTTGGTGGCGTAGGCGCTCCAGCGCTGACGGATTCTCTCTGCGCCGTAAGCCTTGACTACGTATTGACGGCCTGCGTCGTGACGATCGCAGTGGTCCGCATCGTCCTGGCGGCCATCGGAGTCGGCGCCCGGATTACCTTCGAAGTAGATTGAGCCGGTTTAGGCGCACGGCGAGTCCCGGCCACGCGGCACGGTTCAGTGCCCGAGAACGCGGTACATGCACTGTCGCTGCGTTCCCCGGTCGACGCTCGAATCAAGAACCTTCGGAGGAAGGTGCCTTCCGATGGTCAGAGCGGACAATATGGTGAACGCGCGGTGGAGTTACGGCGTGGCCGACCTCGTCCGGCGTCAGCGCCTAAGCCATTTGCATATCGGCAGCCTTCGTAGCGTCCGACGTCGCGGCCGCGTCTGGCTCGTCGCGACGGGACTGAGAGATGCGAGCGGCCAGGTCACGTATCGTCTCTCGTGCACCGATTCGATTCATGACCGCTTCCTTGACGGCTTGCGCGATTTCGTCACGAAGTCCGAGATCCTTGGGGATGGGAATTATCACATCCCGATACCGTTGGCCCATCGTGTCGATCACGTCACGGGTGAACTGTTTTGATCGAAATTGACGCTTCACGATGAAAGTGTTCAGAAGCGCGAGCACAAGAAACGGCGATAACCGCTCGGCGTCAACCCGGACGCGAATGAGACCACCGCTAAACCGTGCTCGCGCGTCGTAGTGAGTCACGATGCACGATGATCCAACTAGGTATGTTCCGTCGCGAACCAGCAAGATATCTTCTGGCTGCAGGCTTTGCTTGCCCGCATACTCTTCATAGATGGCTTCAGAAATGCCCTGCTTGGGGTTAGCAGCTACCTCAAGGTTCGCAAAATCGCTGGTTCGCAAGAACGGAATATCACCGGTGCCGTACGCGGCTTTCCCGGGTTCGTCGCCAGTCCCTATATCCAGCGTTCCTTGCTCGATGAGTTGCGAAATTGTGACTAGGTCGCAGGTATGACGCAAGTCATCCAGCTCCATTTGGATTGTCGGGTCATAGTACTTCGGGAGATAGATGTGGTCTTTGACCTCTGATGATGACATCCATCTGTGATTGAACACACCAAACTCAGAAGTTACGGCGCGCTGGCGAAGAGCAGCTGTGCGTTCCTCGGGAGTCAACGCACCAAACCGCGACACTGCACCTGCCCTGCCATCCAAGATCGCCTCTTCGATGAGAGTTGGCAGGTGCTGGATTAAAGCCTTGCCGCTAGCACGTGTGCGCAAAGCCCGAGCGCATTCTTCGCTAAAGGACTGCACGCTCGCGTCATCGCGAGGGATCGCGATACGGACCTCGAAGAAGCGCTGACCGATTGTGTCTATTGTGTCGGCTGTAAATTGCTTCGAGCGAATCTGCCGCAGAGCGAGCGGGGAATTGAGAGCGAGGAAAAGAACCTCGGGCGTAATTCGCGACTTCTCCGTGACCCTAATTCGAATCACGTGGGATTGAAACAACATGCGACCATCGGCTTCTGTTACGACCGCTGAGCGCCCTATGAGGTAAGTGCCGTCGCGGACGAACAGAATATCACCGGGCCGGACGTCTTGTCGTCTTGAGAACGCCGAGTAGATCTCCTCGGAGACGCCCTGCTTCGGAGAGGTTTTTAGCTCGTAATTGGCGATATCACTGGTTCGAACGAAGGGAATGTCACCCGTTCCATAGGCGTCTTTTCCAATTTCATGCCCTGTGGAAACCTGGATCGCACCACCTTCTGCGAGATCCGAAAGCGCCATGATGTGGTGAGTCGGTGCGAGCGCCGCGATCTCGGCGTCGATCGTCGGATCGTAGTACTTCGGGATGTAGATGCCGCTCGTTAGGTCCTTAGATGCCTTCCAGAAGGCTTTAATGCTTCGCACTCTCAGAGCCCTTCTTGAATAGAGGAGCGACCAGTGGAATCTCATCCAGTACCTCGCGCTCGCCCCATTGATTGACTCGATATGTGGTGTTGCCGCGGCTGTCGTGCCCGCACCACTTCACGTCACATAGAAATACGTCGTGCGGCGACGGAGTGTCAGTCCGCTCCAGTATTACTACACACGTTTTTGCGTGGGTGAAGGGCTGGAAGAGGTCCTCGGGAAGAGTGACAACCGCCTTTATGTTGGCTCGTCTGGTTATATAGTCGACCACGTACCGGTATTTAGGCATGCCAAAGATGGACTCCAGCAGCACGATTCCTGCCCGACCCCCTGGCTTGAGCAGATCTAAGATTCGCTCAATGAATAGGAGTTGGGGCGCCTGCTTGGCGAGAACTTTGTCCTGCTTCACGAATTGACCGTCGATCTCTTTCCATTCGTGCCCTAGATCATAAGTCTCTAGAATACTCGCTGATTCGATCGCGATGCTCTTTCCGTATGGTGGGTTCGCGACGACGACGTCATATTGACCCATGGACAGAGTAGCTTTGGTCTTATCGTCCCAGTTGTCGGGAGACTCAAGACTGTTTTCGTTGAACACTCCGCCCCGGCCGTCGCCTAGCAGCGCCATATATGACTTGGCCACCTTCGTCAGGAAGCCGTCTTTATCAACCCCATGGATTTTCGTTGCGGCGGCGCTCTTCGCGCGATCTGCTTCGCCTGCTGGCCAATTCATTTCTGAGGCCTTAGCGTCGATGCGCCTGTAGATGTGGCGCAGCGCGGACGTTAGAAATCCACCAGACCCGCAAGCAGGATCGATAATTTTCTCTTTTTCCGTCGGGTCCAGCATGTCCATTACCATCTCTACGACGTTTCGTGGGGTAAAAAATTGCCCCTGTGACCCCTTCAAGGCAGGACCGATGAATGTCTCGAAGGCTTCGCCCACGGCATCACGGCTACTCTCGTTCAACGAGTAGCGTTGCAGCGCAGCAACGACGTAGCGCAGAGACGCTGGGTCCAGAGATATCTCGTCCTCCGGTGCGAAGACATCATCGTATTCGTTTTTCGCTTGCGCAAAGCGCTCAACGATGCGCTTCTTGACGGAGGTGGCGTCCTCGTCGATTCCCGCGCGGAACGTGACAATATCGTCCGGTCGAGTAAAGCGCTCATCAAAGATCTTGCAGAAAATTACGTTGATTACCTGCTGAGCAATAGATGTGTCGAGTGTGATGCCGACCGCGTTGGCTGCAAGATAGTTGTGTATTGAGCGGAAAATGCTCTTTAGATTACTTGCGGGTTTAAGATCGGATCGTTTGAACTCGCCAATATCCTGCCACCGCTGCCCGTACTCCGGCATCCCGTCGAGGACGTCGAATATGAATTTCCCGTTGTGTACACGCTTTCGAACATATGCGGGCGCGTCCGCGCCGTTGAACCAGACGCCGAGCTCGGCGTTCGAAAGGCTTAGATACGCCTGGAGTTGTTTGATGCCATCCTTGCGTCCGGGCTTCTTGCATTCAACGATCAGATAGAGGTTGGCTTCTGTGTGATCTTCGGATCGAAAGACCGCAATGTCAACCGGATAGGACTTCCTGCTGTCGCTCGGCGCTGCAGCCACACGATATTGGGGGCGCGTTCTAATGTGGGCTTTCGGATATTGGTAGTCCTCGACAAGCATTTGTGAGAATACTTGCACTGCGTCGCGCTCTTCAGGTGTGTTCTTTACTGTTTTCCCGGAGATGTAGTCTTCAATAAAGTCGGGGTTGGAAATGGGAATTACTTCATCCGTGGCCGGGAGCACATCGGTCATCTTGGTTCCAACTCTTTCAGTGGCGAAGGCCAGCGCCGGTCGGCGCACGCAGGCCTAGGGCGGTCCTCAATGATCAAAGTACAGGCAAGATCGACGCGTTCTCGATTCGCATTGGACGTTCAGCGTGTCGTGGAGCACTGGAAACAATGCTCGCGTCGCGTCACTGCTAGAAATACTGGTCATGAACCTTCCCTCGTGGAGTTGAGCGATATATCGTTAGCTGTCGCTACGCACTCAAGGAGGCTCCCCATCATGAGCACCTCATTCCCCAACAACCCCTTCGGCAGCACCCCCAACGCCGACTCGCTCTGGCAGGCCTTCGAGAGCCTGCGCTCCACCTTCGAGAAGCGCGTCAATCCCCGCATGGGTCGCGGGGACGTGCGCGCCGCCGTGCTCGCGCTGCTCAAGGAGCAGCCCATGCACGGGTACCAGATCATCCGCGAGATCGAGGAGCGCAGCGGTG
This sequence comes from Leifsonia sp. KNZ12-8B, assembly GCF_056755495.1. Taxonomy (NCBI): domain Bacteria; kingdom Bacillati; phylum Actinomycetota; class Actinomycetes; order Micrococcales; family Microbacteriaceae; genus Leifsonia; species Leifsonia sp. KNZ12-8B. Next base: position 2,030 of record NZ_JBPGXM010000117.1, on the reverse strand, counting down.
GGTCGTGGAAGCCGTCCGCCGGGTCCGTCTATCCGACCCTCCAGCTGCTCGCCGATGAGGGGCTGATCATCGCAACCGAGGAGGGCGGGCGCAAGACGTACGCGCTCACCGAGGAGGGGCGGGCCGTCGCCGCCGAGAGCACGGATGTGCCGTGGAGCAGCGGTGACGGTCAGCCGCGAAAGTCGTTCGGCGACCTCCCCAAGGCCGGCATCGAGCTCGCGCAGGCGGCCGCGCAGGTCAACCGCACCGGCAGCGCCGCGCAGGTGCAGGAGGCCGTCGGCGTGCTCGAAGAGGCGCGCCGGAAGCTGTACGCGATCCTGGCGCAGGACTGACGCGAGGTGGCGGCGCCGTCCGACGCGACGACACGGCCTGAAGCGGGCGGGCGGGCCACGGTGCCCGGCGCCGGGAACACGCGCGCCCGCTACCGGCGCATCCTCCGGTTCGCCGGGTGGAACCTCGCCGTCACCTGGTGGTACGAGCTGGTCCTGCCGCGCATCGGGCTCGCGCGCGTCGCCGAGCGCACGCGGTCGCGGCGGATGCGGCGGTTTGCCCGGCGGTTCCACGCGCTCGCCATCGAGCTCGGCGGGCTGATGATCAAGGTCGGGCAGTTCATGTCGTCGCGGCTCGACGTGCTGCCGCCCGAGATCACGGCCGAGCTGGAGGGGCTGCAGGACGAGGTTCCCGCCGTTCCGTTCGCCCAGATCCGGGCGCTGGCGGAGGCGGAGCTGGGCGTTCCGCTGGAGCGCGCGTTCGCCCGCGTCGACGAGACTCCGGTTGCCGCGGCCTCCCTCGGTCAGGCTCATCGCGCGCGGCTCGCGCCGGAGACGGCGGCGGAGGTCGGGCTGGACGACGTCGTCATCAAGGTGCAGCGGCCGGGGATCGACGTGATCGTCGACGTCGACCTCGCGGCGTTGCGGCGGGTCGGGCGGTGGTTGAGCCATGTGCGGCTGGTGTCCGATCGGGTGGATGCGCCGGCGCTGGTCGAGGAGTTCGCGGCTACGAGCCTCCACGAGATCGATTACGTGCACGAGGCCGGAAATGCCGAGCGGTTCGCCGCAGACTTCAGTGGTGATGCGCGCGTGGCTGTGCCGTCGGTCGTGTGGGAGCGGACGACGCGGCGGGTGTTGACGCTCGCCGACGTCACGGCGATCAAGATCACCGACGCGGAGGCGCTGCGGGCGGCGGGGATCGACCCGGCCGACGTGGCGCCGGTGTTCGCGACGGTGATGTTCGATCAGCTGTTCACGAGCGGGTACTTCCACGCGGATCCGCACCCGGGGAACATCTTCGTGACGCCGGTGGCGCCGGGCGTGCCTGCGGCCGGCGACGGCGAGCGGCCGTGGAAGCTGACCTTCATCGACTTCGGGATGATGGGGGAGGTGCCGACGGGCATCCGCCGCGGCCTCCGCAAGCTGCTCATCGCGGCGGCGGCGCGCGACGGCAAGGGGCTCGTGGACGCGATGCGCGACGTTGGCGTGCTGCTGCCGACAGCCGACACGACGGAGCTCGAACGCGCGATGACGCACCTGTTCGCGCGGTTCGGCGGCATGGGATTCGCGGAGCTGCGGGAGGTGGACCCGCGCGAGTTCCGCGACTTCGCGACCGAATTCGGGGATGTGGTGCGGTCGCTGCCGTTCCAGCTGCCGGAGAACTTCCTCCTGATCGTGCGCGCGATGTCGCTGACGTCGGGCGTGTGCAGCGCGCTGGACCCGTCGTTCAACCTGTGGGACTCGGTCGAACCGTACGCGGCGCAACTGCTGCGGGAGGAGCGCGGGAACGTCGCCAGCGACTTCGGGCGGGAGACGCTCGACATCCTCGGGATGCTGTGGCGGCTGCCGCGGCGGGTGGATGCGCTGGTCACGCAGATTTCGGACGGGAAGCTGGAGGTTGCCAATCCGCGGCTCGAGCGGGCCGCGATGCGGTTGGAGAAGACCGGGCGGCGGCTGGTGGCGGCGCTGGTGTTCGGGGCGGTGCTGGTGTCGGGGGCGCTGGTGCGTGGGGAGGATGTGGTGCTCGGGACGGTGTTGATG
>NZ_JBPGXM010000116.1:0-12041 GCF_056755495.1 Leifsonia sp. KNZ12-8B | reverse complement strand
AGATGTGTATAAGAGACAGGCCCCGAATCGCGCGGATTCGGGGCACTTTTCCTGTGCTCGGGGGCTGGCTGCTCGCTGGTCAGTGCTCGCAGGCTCAGAGGGAGAGGCGCTCGCGGACCACGTCGGCCAGCTCGTTGGCCAGGCGCTCGGCGGTCGGGTGATCCGCCGCCTCCACCATGACGCGCACGAGCGGCTCGGTACCGGACGGGCGCAGCAGCACGCGGCCGCTGTCGCCCAGTGCCGCCTCGGCCGCCTGCACGGCAGCACGGAGGCTCTCGTCGGTGTGCACGGCGTGGTGGTCCACACCCTTCACGTTCACCATGACCTGCGGGTACACGGTCATCACCGAAGCCAGCTCGGCGAGCGACTTGCCCTGGCGAGCCATCTCGCTCAGCAGGTGCAGGCCGGTGAGGATGCCGTCACCGGTCGTAGCGAACTCCCGCATGATGACGTGGCCGGACTGCTCGCCGCCGAGCGAGTAGTCCTTCTCGTTCATCGCCTCGAGCACGTAGCGGTCGCCGACGGCGGTCTCGACGACCGTGATGCCGTTGTCGCGCATGGCCAGCTTGAGGCCGAGGTTGCTCATGACGGTCGCGACGAGCGTGTTGTCGCGGAGCTTGCCGCGCTCCTTCATGCCGACCGCGAGGATCGCCATGATCTGGTCGCCGTCGACGACGTTGCCGTCGGCGTCGATCGCGAGGCAGCGGTCGGCGTCGCCGTCGTGCGCGATGCCCACGTCGGCGCCGGCGGCCAGCACGGCCTCCGCCAGCTTGTCGAGGTGGGTGGAGCCGACGCCGTCGTTGATGTTCATGCCGTCGGGCGAGTCGCCGATGACGGTGACGCGGGCGCCCGCGTCGGTGAACACCTCCGGCGAGATGCCGGCCGCAGCGCCGTGCGCGCAGTCGAGGACGACGTGGATGCCGTCGAGCCGGTGCGGGAGGCTGGCGAGGAGGTGCACGACGTAGCGGTCCTCCGCGTCGGCGAAGCGCCGGATGCGGCCGACGTCGGCGCCGGTGGGCGTCAGCTTCTCGAGGTCGAGGTGCTCCTCGATGCGGTCCTCGACGATGTCGGGGAGCTTGGTGCCGCCGCGCGCGAAGATCTTGATGCCGTTGTCGGGCGCGGGATTGTGCGAGGCCGAGACCATCACGCCGAAGTCCGCGTCGAAGTCGGCGATGAGGAAGGCGGTGGCCGGCGTCGGGATGACCCCGGCGTCGTAGACGTCGATGCCCGAGCTGGCGAGCCCGGCGGCGACGGCCGCGGAGAGGAACTCGCCCGAGACGCGCGGGTCGCGGGCGACGATCGCCGTCGGGCGCTTGCCCGAGGCTCGCCGCGCCTCGGCGCTGCGGCCTCGCGTCAGGACAGCAGCAGCTGCCTGCGCGTGGCCGAGCGCGAGGTCGGCGGTGAGGGGGCCGTTCGCGAGACCGCGGACCCCGTCGGTACCGAAAAGGCGTGGCATGGAGACCGAACCCTGAACCCTGCCGGGATCAGCGCTTCGAGAACTGCGACGCCTTGCGGGCCTTCTTGAGACCGGCCTTCTTGCGCTCGGTGACGCGGGCGTCACGGGTGAGGAAGCCGGCCTTCTTCAGGGTCGGGCGGTTGTTCTCGCGGTCGATCTCGTTGAGCGCACGCGCGATGGCGAGACGCAGGGCGCCCGCCTGGCCCGAGGGGCCGCCGCCGGTGATGCGGGCGACGACGTCGTACGAGCCGATGAGGTCGAGGACCTTGAACGGGTCGGTGATGAGCTGCTGGTGCAGCTTGTTCGGGAAGTAGTCCGCGAACTCACGGCCGTTGACCGTGATGGTGCCGGAGCCGGGGACCAGGCGCACGCGCGCGATGGCCTCCTTGCGGCGGCCAACGGCCGCGCCGGGGACGGAGAGGACGGGACGCGGGGCCGCCGCCGTCTCAGTGGCCGGGGTCTCGGTCGAGTAGGACTCGACGTTCTCGACCTGGGCCGAGTCGATGCTGTCTGCGATCTTCGCCACGGTGGTGATAATCCTTTTGTCTTGAGTCAGTCGTGAAGGTCTGGATCGCTTACTGGGCGACCTGGCCGAGCGTGTACGGCTTCGGCTGCTGGGCGGCGTGCGGGTGCTCGCTTCCGGTGTAGACCTTCAGCTTGCGGAGCTGGGCGCGGCCGATGGAGTTCTTCGGCAGCATGCCGCGGACGGCCTTCTCGACGGCGCGGACCGGGTTCTTCTCGAGGAGCTCCGAGTAGGTCACGGCCTTGAGGCCGCCCGGGTAGCCGGAGTGGCGGTACGCCTTCTTCTGGAGGGCCTTCTGGCCGGTCAGCGCGACCTTGTCGGCGTTGATGATGATGACGAAGTCGCCCATGTCCATGTGCGGGGCGAAGGTCGCCTTGTGCTTGCCGCGCAGGAGTGCGGCGGTGTGGCTGGCGAGACGGCCGAGCACGACGTCGGTCGCGTCGATGACGACCCAGTCGCGCTGGATCTCGTCGGCCTTCGGGGAGTAAGTGCGCGTCACAGTAGTGGCTGCTTTCTGTTCGAACGGAGGAGTTCGTGAATCCCGCTCCGATGGGGGTTCGCCTCTCGAGGAGGGACGAACCGTTCCGGTGGAGGGCTCACGTTCGCATGCCGCGCCGCAGGAGGCGCGGACACCAAAGAACGATCGTACGCGACGGGCGTGTCGCCGGTCAAACCGGCGGTGGAGTCTTCGCCGGCCGGTCGGCGCGGGTTCTCCGCGCGTACAACTCCCGGCAACGGGCCGATCCTAGCGTGGCGGCATGTCCCTCCCCCCGCGCGTCGTGGCCGTCATCCCGGCCAGGGCCGGGTCGACCGGGATCCCCGGCAAGAACCTCGAACCGGTCGGAGGCCGTGCTCTCGTCGTCCGCGCCGTCGAGTCCGCCCGCGCGGCGAGCCTGGTCGACGCCGTCCACGTGAGCACCGACGGCCCGGCGATCGCGGCGGCCGCCCGTGCGGCGGGTGCCGCAGTGATCGACCGCCCGGCCGCGCTCTCCGGCGGCACGGCCTCGTCGGAGTCGGCGCTGCTGCACGCCATCGATGTGCTGGCGGAGGACGGCGTGCGACCGGAGGTGCTGCTCTTCCTGCAGGCGACCTCCCCCTTCATCGATCCCGCCGACCTCGACGCCGCCGTCGCCGAGGTGCTGGCCGGACGCGCCGACGTGGTCTTCTCGGCCGCACCCTCCCACGCCTTCCTCTGGCGCGCCGGAGCGGACGGGGAGGCGGTCGCCGTCAACCACGACGCCGCCGTGCGGCCGCGGCGCCAGGACCGCGAGCCGGAGTTCCGCGAGACCGGAGCCTTCTACGCCCTGCGCGTCGACGGGTTCCTCGCGGCGCGTCACCGCTTCTTCGGCCGCGTCCGGATGGCCGAGGTGGAGGCCAGGGGCGCGATCGACATCGACGAGCCGGCCGACCTGCTGCTGGCGCGGGCGCTTGCGCCTGTGCTCGATGGGCCGGGCCGCGCCGCTGCTCCTCTGCCGATCGACGTGGACGCCGTGGTCACCGACTTCGACGGCGTCCACACCGACGACCGCGCCGCCGTCGCCTCCGACGGGTCCGAGGCCGTCGTGGTGAACCGGCGCGACGGGATGGGCGTGCGCCTGCTCCGCGAGGCCGGCCTCCCCCTCCTCATCCTCTCCACCGAGCAGAACGCGGTCGTCGCCGCGCGGGCCGCGAAGCTGCGCGCCGACGTGCGGCACGGCGTGGACGACAAGGCGGCGGCGCTGCGGGAGTGGGCGGCTGCCGCCGGGGTCCCGCTCTCGCGGGTCGCGTACCTCGGCAACGACGTCAACGACCTCCCGGCCCTCGCCATCGTCGGCTGGCCCGTTGCGGTCGCCGACGCGCACCCCGACGTGCTCGCGGCGGCCAGGCACGTCCTGACCCGGCGCGGCGGCGACGGCGCCGTCCGGGAGCTCGCAGACCTCGTCCTCAGTCAACGGAACGGAGCACGGACATGACGGTGACCATCGGATCCCACCGGATCGGCGGCGGAGCGCCCGCCTACCTGATCGGCGAGATCGGACTCAACCACAACGGCGACGTCGACATCGCCAAGCGGCTCATCGACGTCGCGGCCGACGCCGGGATGCAGGCGGTGAAGTTCCAGAAGCGCACCCCGGCGATCTCCACCCCCGAGCACATGAAGTCGGTGCCGCGTGAGACGCCGTGGGGCACCATGACGTACCTCGACTACCGGTACCGCGTCGAGTTCGACCGCGATCAGTACATCGAGATCGGCGACCACGCGACGCTCCGCGGCCTCGACTGGTTCGCCTCGCCGTGGGACGAGCCGTCGGTCGAATTCCTGGAGGACCTCAACGCCGTCGCCTACAAGATCGCGTCGGCGTCTGTCACCGACCTCGGCCTGCTGGGCGCGGTGGCGCAGACCGGCAAGCCCGTCATCCTCTCCACCGGCATGTCGACCATCGAGCAGGTCGACACCGCGGTCGAGGCGCTCGGGACCGACCGCCTCGTGATCATGCACGCCACCTCCACCTACCCGCTGCCGGCCGACGAGGCGAACCTGCGGATGATCGGCTCGCTCGCCGCCCGCTACCCCGGCGTCCCCATCGGCTACTCCGGCCACGAGCCCGGCCTGCAGATCTCACTGGCGGCCGTCGCCCTCGGCGCCACCGCGGTCGAGCGCCACATCACGCTCGACAGGACCATGTGGGGCTCCGACCACGCCGCCTCCCTCGAGCCGCACGGCCTGAACACGCTGGTCCGCGACATCCGCATCATCGAGACCGCGCTCGGCGACGGCGTCAAGCGCGTCATGCCGGGCGAGCTCGCGCCGCTCTCGAAGCTGCGGCGGGTCGGAGCCTGAGCGTGCCGCGGCGCCTGCTCGGGATCGTCGACACCGACTCCTTCGCGAAGTGGGGCGCGCACCTGCTCTCGGCGGCGCCGGCGGACTGGACGCTCGAGCTCGCGACGGTCGCGACCCCGACGGCGGCGAGCCCGGCCCAGCTGCGCGCCGCGCTGCACGGGGTCGACGAGCGGCTCGCGGCTGCGGCGGCCGCACCTCCCGCCGCCGAGCACGTGGACGCGATCGTCGACCGGATCCGCCGCGACCCGCCCGACGCCGTGGTCGTCGCGACCATCGGCCCGGTCGCCGAGCTGATCATCGACCTCCTGCACCGGCGGGTGCGCCGGCGCCCGGTGATCGTCACGGGCCTCCCCGGCATCTCGTACCCGGCCAAGTGGAAGGGCGTCTTCCTGCGGGCGCGGGCCGACCTCTTCGTGCTGCACAGCCGGCGCGAGGTGCGCGAGTACGCGCAGCTGGCAGCCGAGGGAGGCGTCGAGCCGCACTTCGCGCTGGCGACGCTGCCGTTCCTGCGGGGCGGCGGGCATGGCCGGGGCGCCGAAGGTGACGGGCATCGCGCCCGGGACGGCGTCATCTTCGCCGCGCAGCCGAGCGTCCCCTCCTCCGAGGAGGACCGCCGCCGGATCGTGGACTGGCTCACGCTCACCGCGCGCGCCCATCCCGAGTGGCGGGTCGTCGTCAAGACCCGTGCGGTGCGGGGCGAGCAGCAGACGCACCGCGAGACGCATCCGTACGCCGACCTCCTGCCCGCCGACCCTCCGGCGAACCTCACCGTCGAGACCGGCCCGATGAGCGAGCACCTCGATCGGGCCGTCGCCCTGGTGACCGTGAGCTCGACGGCGGTGGTGGAGGCGCTCGACCGCCGCCTCCCGGCTCTCACACTGACCGATTTCGGGGTGTCGCGCTCGCTGATCAACGAGGTGTTCGCGGACAGCGGCCTGGAGGGCACGGCCGACGACCTCATCGCGGGCCGGTTCGGGACCGCGCACGAGGACTGGCGCGCCGACAACTACTTCCACCCGGCCTCCGCCGACGACTGGGCGGCCAGGACACTGACCCTGATGGAGGCGCGCGACCGCGGCGAGCTCGTCGACCGGCCGGCCGCACGGCGCAGCCGCGGCGGCGCCCTCCGCCGGGCGTGGGAGCGCAAGATCGCGCTCGGGCCGTTCGACCGCAGCGCGCTCGGCACGGTCGCCCTGGTGATCGGCACCCCGATCCGGCGCGCGCGCCGGCTCGCGCGGCGCTGGCGGGCCGCAGCCGGCGGTTCGGCCGCGCCGGGTTCGCCGGCCTAGAGCGTGCGCAGCGCCCTGGTCCGCTCGGCGCGCAGGGCGAGCTCTGCGCCGTCGGGGTAGCCGACCTCCATCAGCGTCAGCCCCCGCGCGGGCATGACCTTGAAGGCGCTGGTGCGGCGCCGCTCGTCGCGCAGCGCCACGAGGTCGCCCGGGGTGAGCTTGCCCTCCCCCACCTCCACGCACGCGCCGACGAGCGCGCGGACCATGCTGTGGCAGAACGCGTCCGCCACCACCTCGCCGACGAGCACGCCGTCGTCGTCCCGGCGCCACGAGTACGCCTGGAGCGTGCGGATGGTCGTCGCACCCTCGCGCGCCTTGCAGTAGCTGGCGAAGTCGTGCAGCCCGAGCAGCCCGTGCGCCGCCTGGTCCATGTCCGTCAGGTCGAGATCGGACGACACCCACGCGGTCCGGTGCCGTTGCAGCGGATCGCGGCGGGAGGCGCGGTCGGCGACGCGGTACTCGTACCGCCGCCAGAGCGCCGAGAACCGGGCGTCGAAGCCCTCCGGCGCCTCACGCGCCGCCGTGACGACGACGTCGGGGACCGGCCCGAGGATGCCGTTGATGCGCCGGGCCAGCGCCTCGTGCGCCTCCAGCGGCGGCCGTTTGCCGTGCGGCTTGCGCAGCACCGCGACCTGGTCGGCGGTGAGGTCGACGTGCGCGACCTGGCCGGCCGCGTGCACCCCGGCATCCGTGCGCCCGGCGACCGTGAGCGTGGGCGGCTCCCCCGCTCGCCGGAAGATCGTCGCCAGCGCGTCCTCCAGGACCCCCTGGACCGTGCGCAGTTCCGGCTGGCGGCCCCACCCGTTGAAGTCGGTGCCCTGGTATGCGATGTCGAGCCGGAATCTGCGCAACACCTGGTCGGTCATCCCTCGATTCTAGGGAGCAGTCCTGGCGGCCGCGAAGGCGCCCTCCGAACGTGGCGCAGAGGTCGCCGGGAAGCCGCTGAGTGTCGGCGTGCGGCGTCCGAGCGGTGTCGGCGGGCGTTGCTATGGTGGGCGCTTCGATGTCCAGGATCACCGACACGCAGCCCCCAGCCTCCGCCGCGCCCGCCGCGCCGCCGGAGGCCGTTTCGTGGACCCTCCGCCCCCAGGTGGAGGTGCGGCCGGGGGCCTTCCCGCCCCTCGCCGAGCGCACCTCCCGCCGGTTCAGCGGCCTGGACGGCCTGCGCGCGTTCGCGGTCGCCGTCGTGCTCGTCTACCACCTGTTCCCCGGCGTGCTGCCCGGCGGGTTCATCGGCGTCGACGTGTTCTTCGTCATCAGCGGCTTCCTCATCACCAGCCTGCTGATGCGCGAGCGCCGGAGCACGGGAAGGCTCGACCTCCGGCGCTTCTGGGTGCGCAGGGCCCGGCGCCTGCTGCCCGCCATCGTCGCGCTCGTCATCGTGTGCTCCACGGCGGCCCTCGCCATCGGCGGGGATGTGCTGGTCGGCCTGCCGAGGCAGGTGCTGGGCGCCGCGACCTTCAGCGCCAACTGGCTCTCGATCGCCGGCGACGCGAGCTACTTCGCGCAGGGAGCGCCGGAGCTGTTCCGCAACCTCTGGTCGCTCGCCGTCGAGGAGCAGTTCTACCTGGTCTGGCCGTTCGTCGTGCTGGGGCTGGCGCTTCTGCGATCGTGGTGGGCACGACTGGTGATCGTGCTGGCGGTGGCCGCGGCCTCCGCGCTCGCGATGGCGTTCGTCCACGCCCCTGGCACCGATCCGACGCGTGTGTACTTCGGCTCCGACACGCACAGCTTCGGACTCGCGCTGGGCGCCGCCGTCGCGCTGCTCGTCGCCAGGATGCGCCCGCTCGACCTCGACGTCGGTGAGAGCGCCCTCCAGATCTTCGTGCGTCGGTGGCTGCCCACGCTCGGCGCGCTCTCCGTCCTGGGGCTCGTGATCGCCGCCTACGGCCTGCGCGACGACGCCGACGCCACCTACCGCGGCGGACTCGTGCTGGTCAGCGTGCTGACCGCGCTGGCGATCTGGGCAGCGGTCCTCCCCGACGCCTGGCTCGGCCGGATGCTGGACGCGCGCCCGCTGCGATACGTCGGCGCGCGCTCGTACGGGCTGTACCTCTGGCACTGGCCGGTCTTCGTGCTGGCGTGCGCGCTCGTCCCCGACGAGCACGATCCGGTCACGGCGGTCGTGGTCGGCGTCGGCTCGCTGGCCGTCTCGGTCGCGGCGGCCCTGCTCTCCTACCGGCACCTCGAGCAGCCCATCCGTCGCCACGGCCTGCTCGGCGCGGCGCGCCTGGTGCGCGAACGGATGGCGGGCTCGCGCGGCGCGCGCCTGGGCGGCTACGGGATGCTGACCGTCGCCCTCCTGCTGGTGGCCGGCACCGTCGCCGCGGTGAGTGTCGCACCGACGACGACCGGGGCCCAGCGCTACATCCAGCAGGGTGCCGCCTCGCTGGAGCCCGGTGCCGCCGCAGGATCGTCATCGCGGCCCACGCTGCGCGTCCCGCCCGACCCGCAGCCCGTCGCGACGGGCCCCGACATCTCCGCGGTCGGCGACTCCGTGATGCTCGCGTCCGCCCCCGCGCTTCAGGAGGCGTACCCCGGGATCGCCGTCGACGCCGTGGTCTCGCGCCAGCTGAGCGCAGCACCCGAGCTTCTCCACCGGGCGGCCGACACCGGCACGCTGCGGAAGGTGGTGGTGCTCGGGCTCGGCACGAACGGCTCCATCTCGCGCGCCGGCCTCGACCGGGTCCTCGACGCCATCGGCCCGCAGCGTCGACTCGTGCTCGTGAACGTGCAGGCACCGCGCTCGTGGACCGACGGCGTCAACGAGACGCTCGCCGCCTTCGCCGCGGATCACACCGGTCGCGTGGTCCTCGCGGACTGGAAGGGCGCGATCGCCGGTCACCTCGACCTCCTGGCCGACGACCAGATCCACCCGGGGATGCGCGGCGGGCGGGTGTACGCCGAAGCCCTGCACGACGCGCTCGTCGAGCTCGCGCAGTACTCCCGCGTCCGGCCGGCGCAGCCGTGGGACCGGCCGCGGCCGCAGTGAGCGCGGCCGCAATGACCCCGGAGGGGCCGCCCTCGCTCAGTACTCGATGACGAGGCCCGTCTCACCCTGCGTCGGCACGAATCCCATGCCGGTGTACAGGCCGAGGGCGCCGGTCGGGTTGTCCGCGTCGACGTCGAGCACCACGCGCTCCCACCCGCGCTCGGCGGCGGCGCGCAGCACGGCGCCGAGCAGTGCCGGCGCGATCCGCCGCCCGCGATGCGGCCGCGTCACGGCGACCGTCGAGACGTACGCACCGGTGAAGCCCTGCCCCTCCCAGTCCTCCTCGTTCACATCGGTCAGCAGAAGGCCGGCAACCGTCCCGTCCGCCGCGTACGCCACGAACGACAGCTCCGGCACGAACACGCCGCCGACGAGCGAACGCCACTGCTCCTCGCTCAGCGGCTGGCTCCCCCAGTGATCGCGGAACGCTTCGTCCCGCGCCGCGTGGGCGGCCGCATCCGCGGCATCGTCGGTCACGGCGTCGGCGTACGTGCGGATGGTCACCGGCTCGGTCGGGGTCACCTCCGGAACAGGTGCGCTCAGATCGCGCTCCATCGTGTGGAACCAGCGCACGGCCTCGAACCCGGCGGCGCGCAGGAGCCGCTCCCGGTCGGGCGAGCGCCGGTCCGCGTAGCCGACGAGCCAGCCCGGAAGCGGCTTGTCCGACGCGGCCAGGCGCTGCTCGCCCCGCGCGCGCTGCCACCGGATCAGCTCGCGACCGATCCCCTGGCCGCGTGCATCCGGACGCACGTAGCCGTTCATGAACTCGCGCACCAGCGTCTCCTGGCGCGGCGGCTCCAGCACGAGGCCGAACGCCAACGGGCGACCGTCGTGGCCGATCGCGAGCAGGGTGTCGCGCTCGAGGTCCACGAAGCTGTACGCGAGATCCTCCTCGACCTCGTCGCGGGTGGCCACATAGTTCGGGTGGTCGACCGCGTCGGCCGTGCGTCGGACCTCCCACACGGCATCCACGTCTGCCGCGGTCACCGGGCGCCACTCGGCGACGAGCGGATGCGCGGGCACCACGGTGTCGGGCGCCGTCACCCGTTCGCTCAGCGGGGTCAGGGTTCGGGAGGTCGTCTCGGCCATGCCCACCACCCTGCCACACGCCCGCACCGCCCATGCGAAAGGCCCCGCATCCGGACGGATGCGGGGCCTTTCGACGGGTGCGAGTGGCGTTACGCCTTCTCGGCGTCCGCCTCGGCGGTGGTCTCACCGGCGGCCTCGGCGTCGCCGGTGGCCTCCTCGACGACCTCGGCCTCGGCGGCAGCGGTCTCGGTGGTGGTCTCGTCGGCCGGGGTCTCCTCGGCCGCGGTCTCCTCGGCAGGGGCCTCCTCGACCGGGGCGGCCGGAGCAGCCTTCGGCGCGGCGGCGGTCTTGGACGACTTCACCTTCGGGGCGACGGGCTCGAGCACCAGCTCGATCTGCGCCATCGGCGCGTTGTCACCCTTGCGGTAGCCGAGCTTGGTGATGCGGGTGTAGCCGCCCTCACGCTCGGCGACCAGCGGCGCGATCTGGGTGAAGAGCTCGTGCACGACGGCCTTGTCGCCGATGATCCCGAGCACCTTGCGACGCGCGTGCAGGTCGCCGCGCTTCGCGAACGTGATCAGACGCTCGGCCACCGGACGCAGGCGCTTGGCCTTGGTCTCCGTGGTCTTGATGCTCTTGTGGGTGAACAGCGCAGCGGCCAGGTTGGCGAGCAGCAGACGCTCGTGCGCGGGGCCGCCTCCGAGGCGGGGGCCCTTGGTGGGCTTGGGCATGATCGGTTATCTCCAGGTTGAAAAAAGTGAACGCGAGTGAGCGGGACGCCCCACGTCAGATGGTGGACTCGTCCTCTTCGTAGCCGCTGTAGAAGTGCGCGCCGTCGAACCCGGGCACCGAGTCCTTGAGCGAGAGGCCCATCTCCGTCAGCTTGTCCTTGACCTCATCCACCGACTTCTGGCCGAAGTTGCGGATGTTCATGAGCTGGGTCTCGGAGAGGGAGACCAGCTCGCTGACGGTGTTGATGCCCTCGCGCTTGAGGCAGTTGTACGAGCGGACCGACAGGTCGAGGTCCTCGATCGGCATGGACAGCTCCGAGCTGAGCACCTGGTCGACCGGCGCCGGGCCGATCTCGATGCCCTCGGCCGCGCTGTTGAGCTCGCGGGCCAGACCGAACAGCTCCACCAGGGTGCGACCGGCCGACGCGATCGCGTCGCGCGGGCTGATCGCCGGCTTGGTCTCGACGTCGACCACGAGGCGGTCGAAGTCGGTGCGCTCACCGGCACGGGTGGCCTCGACGCGGTAGGTGACCTTCAGCACCGGCGAGTAAATCGAGTCGACCGGGATCTGGCCGGCCTCGCTGTACTCGTTGCGGTTCTGCTGGGCCGACACGTAGCCGCGGCCGCGCTCGATGGTGAGCTCGACCTCGAACTTCGCCTTGTCGTTGAGGGTCGCGATGACCAGCTCCGGGTTGTGGATCTCCACACCGGCCGGCGCCGAGATGTCGGCGGCCGTGACCTGGCCGGCGCCCGTCTTGCGCAGGTAGGCGGTGATCGGCTCGTCGTGCTCGCTCGAGACGACCAGGCCCTTGATGTTCAGGATGATCTCGGTGACATCCTCCTTGACACCGGGAACGGTGCTGAACTCGTGCAGCACGCCGTCGATGCGGATGCTGGTGACCGCAGCGCCGGGGATCGACGAGAGGAGGGTGCGACGGAGGGAGTTGCCGAGGGTGTAGCCGAAGCCCGGCTCGAGCGGCTCGATGACGAACCGCGACCGGAACTCGGAGATGTTCTCTTCGGTGAGCGTCGGACGCTGTGCAATGAGCACTGTTGATTCCTTTCGGCTAAGTGTCCGCTATATGACACTTGCTTCTGATTCAGGGGGTGTGCGTCACGCCGTCAGGCCGCGGGCCCGGTGGGGCCCCCCCGCGCGGGGGGGCGGACGCGGACAAGCCGCCCGCCCCAGCGGGGGGGGGG
>NZ_JBPGXM010000115.1:0-12152 GCF_056755495.1 Leifsonia sp. KNZ12-8B | reverse complement strand
AGATGTGTATAAGAGACAGCCTCATGTCACTTCTCGGCGGGGCGACCCGCATCTGCTCACGACTCGGCGGAGAGGGGGGCGGAGGGGTGGAGCGCGATCAGATCGCCGACCAGCCGCCGTCCGAGGCCAGCACGACGCCGGTGACGTTGGCCGAGTCATCGCTCAGCAGCCAGGTGATGGTGGCGGCGAGGTCCTCGGGCTGGGCCACCGGCGGCACCGTGGTCTGCATGATCGGGCCGATGCGCTCGCCCGCCCACTGGGAGCGGAACGGCGCCTCGATGTTCGTCGCCACCGGCCCGGGCGCGACGGCGTTCGCCCGCACGCCCTTCGGGGAGTAGAAGACGCTCGTGCTCTTGGTCAGGCCGATGACCGCGTGCTTCGACGCGGTGTAGGCGGCGCCGGCGGCCGAGCCGCGCAGACCCGCCTCGGACGAGACGTTGACGATGGAGCCGGCCCCGGCCTCCACCATGAGCGGCAGGACCGCGCGGGTCAGCCGCATGATCGCCGTGACGTTGATCGTGAAGACGCGGTCCCAGGTGGCGTCGTCCACCTCGGCGGCGGGCAGGAAGCCGTCCATGATGCCGGCGACGTTGGCGAGCGCGTCCACGCGGCCGCCCGCGGCCTCCAGGAGGCGCGCGATGGTCTCCTCGGCGGCGACGTCGCCGGCGACGGGCACGATGTCGAGGCCCGGGTTCTCGGCGACGAGCGCGTCCAGGCGCTCGGGCGCGATGTCGCTCGCCACGACGCGGGCGCCCTCGGCGGCGAGGCGCAGCGTGGTGGCGCGGCCGATGCCGGAGCCGGCCCCGGTGACGACGGCCGTCTTGCCGGCGAAGCGGTCGGTGGAAATGGTGCTCATGACGGATCTCCTCATCCCTCTGCGATCGGCGTCGATGGCGCGGCGCCCGAGGTCTTTATAGCACTCGGTGCCATAATGTAGCCATGAGTTTGCCGGACGCCGCCTCCACGCCAGCACCGCGGCGGCGCGGGCGGCCGGTCGACGTCGACCCCGACCGCATCGCGCTCGTCGCGCTGCGGCACTTCGACGCCCACGGCTACGAGGAGACGACGATGGACGACATCGCCGCCGCCGCGGGCGTGAGCCGCCGCACGCTGTTCCGGTACTTCCCGAGCAAGCCGGCGCTGGTGTGGGGAGGGATGGAGCCCGTCGTCGAACGGCTGCGGGCCGTGCTCGACGCCGCACCGGAGACCGAGTCGGTGCGGGATGCGCTCGCCCGCGCCTTCACCGAGTCGCTGGACCTGGGCCCGGGCCGCATCGAGGCGACGAGGCGGAGGCTGCGGCTGATGGCCGCCCACCCCGCCCTCGTCGCGTTCGGGATCGCGAGCCTCGCCGCCGACCGCGACGTGCTGGGCGGCTTCCTCGCACGCCGGCTGCGCATCCCCGCCGACGGCCTCCGCGCACAGGTGCTCGCCGACGCGCTGACCTCGGCGAACTTCTCGGCGCTGCTGTGGTGGGCGCGCAACGACGACGGCGACCCCGCCCCGGTCGCCATCGCCGCGCTGGACGAGGTGCTGCGCGGACCCGTCTGAGGGGGCCCGTGCGAGGTGGACCCGGGGCCGCGCAGCCCTCGCCGCCAGACGACTCAGTCGTTCGGCACGATCACCGCGCGACCGCGGATGCGGCCCTCGTGCAGACGCTCGTACGCCTTCGGCGCCTCGTCGAGGGTGTAGGTCTCGATCTCGACAGTGACGGCGCCCGCGCGGGCGAGGTCCAGCACCTCGATCAGCTCGGCGCGGGTGCCCCAGTACGGCGTGCGCACGGCCACGTCGTAGCCGATCCTCCCGAACCCGACGGGGAGGGCGCCGCCGCCGATGCCGACGATGGTCACGTCGCCCTCGGTCGCGGCCATGCCGGCCGCCAGGTCGACGGTCGGCTGCACGCCGACGAAGTCGAAGACCGCGTCGGCGCCGCGGCCGTCGGTGCGGTCGCGCACGGCCTTCACGGCGTCGGTGTTCGACAGCAGCGCGTCGTGCGCGCCGACCTCCCTGGCGAGGGCCAGCTTCTCGTCGTTGACGTCGAGGGCGATCACCGTCGCCCCGCTGATCGCGCGGAGGATCTGGATGCCGACGTGCCCGAGCCCGCCCGTCCCGATGACGACCGCGGTCGTCCCGGCGCCGAGCTTCGGCAGCGAGGTCTTGATCGCGTGGTAGGGCGTGAGCCCCGCGTCGGTGAGCGACACGTTCCGCACCGGGTCGAGGCCGCCGAGCGGGACGAGGTGCCGCTCGCTGTCGACCAGCATGTACTCGGCCATGGAGCCGGGAGCGCCGAGGCCTGGCGGGCGGATGCCCTCCGCCTCCGCGTTCAGGCAGTAGTTCTCCTTGCCCTGCGCGCACATGTGGCAGCGACCGCAGCCCCACGGCCCGTAGACCGCGACCGCGTCGCCGGGCTTCACGCCCGTGACGCCCTGGCCGACCGCCTCCACGATCCCGGCGCCCTCGTGCCCGAGGGTGAGCGGGAGGCCGTAGATGTACTGGTCGGCGGGCAGCCCCATGATGAACTCGTCCGAGTGGCACACGCCAGCGGCGGTGACCCTCAGGAGCACCTGGCCGGGCCCGACCTCCGGGTCCGGCACGTCGACGACCTGCGGCGCCGAACCGATCTCTCGATATTGCAATGCCTTCATGAAGGCGACGGTACTCCCCGGTGGTGAACGGAACGGCTACCGTGTGCCCATGCCGATCGTGACCTCCTTCCCCCCGGGCACCCCCATCTGGGTCGACCTGCAGAGCCCCGACCAGCCCGCGGCCGCTGCCTACTATCGCGACCTCTTCGGCTGGGAGGTGTCGCCGGCCGATCCCGCGATGGGCGGCTTCTCCACGGCCTCGCTGCGCGGCGTCTCCGTCGGCGCGCTCGGCCCGCTGCCGTCGGGCGATGTGCCCACGATGTGGACGAC
Source organism: Leifsonia sp. KNZ12-8B (assembly GCF_056755495.1). NCBI lineage: Bacteria > Bacillati > Actinomycetota > Actinomycetes > Micrococcales > Microbacteriaceae > Leifsonia > Leifsonia sp. KNZ12-8B. Next base: position 9,240 of record NZ_JBPGXM010000115.1, on the reverse strand, counting down.
CTACTTCGCCGTGTCCGGACTGCACGCCGCCGCGCAGGCGGTGGAGGCCGCGGGCGGCCGGGTGCTGCTGGCGCCCGGCGAGCCCGTGCCCGGCGTGCACCTGGCGATCGTCGAGGACCCGGCGGGCGCCGTGTTCGGCATCTGGGAGCGGCGCGGCGAGCACCGCTGGCTGCGCGACGAGCCCGGCGCGGTCGACTGGGTCGAGCTCGTCACGCGGGAGCCCGACGCCGTCTTCCCGTTCTACGAGGCGGTGCTCAGCGTCGGCGCGAGCGAGATGCGCGTGGGGGAGAAGCCGTACGGCCTGCTCGAGGTCGGCGACAGCAGCGTCGCGGGCGTCTACGAGGGGGCGGGAGGCCCCTCCCGCTGGGTGGTCTACTTCAACGTCGCCGATCTCGATGCTGCTGTGGTGCGGGCGACCGAGCTCGGCGGAACGCTCTCGGTAGAGCCGATGTCGGCGCCGGGCGTCGGCCGCTGGGCCGAGGTGACCGACCCCCAGGGAGCCGGCTTCGCCCTCCTCGAGCCGGAGCGCGAACCGGACTGAGCGCCCCGCCTTCCTCTGGTAGACTCTTCAGGTTGCCGTCGAACGGCCGCGGATCAAGAGAGCCCAGGCATACGGCCCCGGGCACCGCGCAACGAGAGGAAGGGGATCCCATCTATGGCACTGGATGCAGAGACCAAGAAGGCGATCATCGAAGAGTACGCTACCCACCCCGGTGACACCGGATCCCCCGAGGTTCAGGTCGCCATCCTGACCAAGCGGATCAAGGACCTCACCGAGCACCTCAAGGAGCACAAGCACGACCACCACTCGCGTCGTGGCCTGCTCCTCCTCGTGGGTCAGCGTCGCCGTCTGCTGGGCTACCTGGCCGACATCGACATCAGCCGTTACCGCGCCCTCATCGAGCGCCTCGGTCTGCGTCGATAACTTCGACCGCGAGCTTCTTCGCGAACGGGCCGTCACCCGGGCTTCTGCCCCGGTGGCGGCCCGTTTCCCGTTTCGGCCTCAGCCGGCCGCCGCGGCCTCCCGCGCCGCCACCGCCCGGTCCACGAGCGTCGCCGTCACCAGCCCCGCCGCGACCAGCGCGATGCCGATCATCACGCCCACCAGTCCGATGGCGGGGGAGGCGACGGGCAGCAGCAGGATGAGCGCGATCGCGACGGCCGTCTTGAGCGGGCGGATCACGACCTCCGGCACCAGCGGAGCGTGCAGCACGTAGAGCATCAGCAGGAACACCGCGACCGGGATGGCGACCGCGTACTCCACCGCCGTGTCCGACACCTCGGCATGGTCGGCGCCGCGCTGCACCGCCACCTCGAGCCCGGCGCCCAGCGCCGCCAGGGACGCGAACACGAAGTAGTGGCCGTACCCCCAGTAGAAGGACCGGCCGCGGCGCGACGACAGCCCCTCCGCCGCCGGCTCCAGGAAGTACAGCCACCACAGCGCGAACAGCAGCACCAGCCCGGCGGCCGCGATCGCGATCAGCGACCCCGACAGGCCGTTCTCCGCCAACGCGCGCTGCACGCCGACGGACGACGCGAGCACGGACTCGCCGAGCACGATGATCGTGAACAGCCCGTAGCGCTCGGCGATGTGGTGCGGATGCCACGGGGTCATCCCGGTCCGCTCCGCCCAGAGCGGCACCGCGAGCTCCAGGGCCGCGCCGATCGGGAACAGCCAGGGCGCGACCGCGGGCGGCATGAAGCCCCACGCCACCCAGAGCACCTGCACCGCCGCCACGCCGCCCGCATACCGCAGCGCGGTGACCCGCCCCTGCGGATGCTCGACCGCCGCGCGGACCCACTGGCCGACCAGCGCCAGCCGCATGATCAGGTACCCCACGATCACCGCGGTGAACGACTGCTCCTCGAACGCCGCGGGCACTCCGGCGGCCAGCACCAGCACGCCGCCCATCTGCAGCATCGTCATCAGCCGGTACGGCACGTCGTCGGTGTCGTAGGCGGAGGCGAACCACGTGAAGTTCATCCACGCCCACCAGATCGCGAAGAACACCATGCAGTACGGGCCGAGCCTGTCCAGCGCGTGCCCCTCCTCGCCCGCGGTGGCGAGCTCGGCGGCGACCTGCGCGATGGCGACGACGAACGTGAGGTCGAACAGCAGCTCCAGCGGGCTGGAGACGCGGTGCTGCTCGTCGGTGGCGCGTCCGGTCATCCGGATGCGGAACGGGAGGCTCATGTGCGCCAGCATAGGAGGCATGCCGCGCCGCCGCCTCGCCCTCGCCGTCGTCACCGGCGCGTACCTGCTCGTGGTCGCCTGGATCACGCTCAACCCGTTCCCGCCCGACCCGCACGGCAACGGCCTCCTGAAGCAGCTGCTGGCCTTCGCGGCCGACGTCGCCCCGCTGCGGTGGATCACGTTCGACGTCGTCGAGTTCACGGCCAACGTGCTCATGTTCGTGCCGATGGGCGTGCTGTTCACGCTGCTGCTGGGTCTCGGGAGGTGGTGGCTGGCGCTCCTGATCGGCGTCGCCTCCACGTGCTTCATCGAGAGCGTGCAGCTGTTCCTGCCGAACCGCTACAGCGACGTGCGCGACCTCGTGGCGAACACGCTCGGGACGCTGATCGGCATCGGGATCGTGGCGCTCGCCGTCGCGGTCGCGACGCGGCGACGGCGGCGCGTGGCGGCCGCGTAGGGTGACGCGCATGGAGACCGTGGTGAAGCAGCGCGCCGACGCGCCCGACCGCTTCTTCGAGGCGGAGGCCGCCGGCCTGCGCTGGCTGGCCGAGCCGGAGGAGCGCGGCGGCGCCCGCGTGGTCCGGGTCGCGGACGTCGCACCGGGCCGTATCACGCTCGAGCGCGTGCAGGAGGCCCGCCCGACCCGCGAGGCGGCACGCGCCTTCGGTGCGGCGCTCGCGGTGACGCACGCGGCCGGCGCCGCCGCGTTCGGCGCGCCGCCGGACGGATGGGACGGCCCCCTGTACATCGGCCGACGCCCGCTGCCGGTCGCGCACGAGACGAGCTGGGGCCGCTTCTACGCGCGCGACCGCGTGCTCCCGTATCTCGACATCGCGGTCGCCGTCGGCAACGTGACCCCCGCCCAGGAGCCGGTGATCCGGGAGGCGGTGGAGCGGGTGGCATCCGGCGCGTTCGACGACGACGAACCTCCCGCGCGCCTCCACGGCGACCTGTGGACCGGCAACGTGCTCTGGACGGGGGAGGGTGCGGTGCTGATCGACCCGGCCGCGCACGGCGGTCACCGCGAGACGGACCTCGCCATGCTCGCGCTCTTCGGCCTCCCGCACCTCGACGATGTGCTCGCCGCCTACGACGCGGCCCGGCCGCTGCGGACGGGGTGGGAGGCGCGCGTCCCGCTGCACCAGCTGCACCCGCTCGCCGTGCACGCGGCCGGGCACGGCCCCTCGTACGGCGTCGCCCTCGCCGAGGCCGCGCGGGCGACGCTCGACCTCTGACTCCGACCGGCCTGATAGGATGCTCACGGTCGGCAGTGCGCCGACCGAACCGGAGCAGGCCGGCAGGAGCTGGTCCTCGGTGGTGGTATCCGGAGGCGCCCGTGCGAGATCGCGGGAGGCGTCACCGTGTATTTCTACTGATGGCCAGACGGGCTCGGCTCACGCACCCGCGTGGGGATGCCGCGTACACACAGCGTGTCGAACTGCTTGCTCCTGCTCCTTGGATGAAGTCGCGCCCATACGGGGCAGCGACGTTAAACAAAGGAGAAAGACCTCTTGGAAGGTCCTGAGATCAAGTTCGCCGAAGCCGTCCTCGACAACGGCCGCTTCGGCACCCGCACCGTCCGGTTCGAGACCGGACGCCTCGCCCAGCAGGCCCAGGGCGCCGTCGCCGCCTACCTCGACGAGGAGACCATGCTGCTGAGCGCCACCAGCGCCAGCAAGCACCCGAAGGACAACTTCGACTTCTTCCCGCTGACCGTCGACGTGGAGGAGCGCTCCTACGCCGCCGGCAAGATCCCCGGCTCGTTCTTCCGCCGCGAGGGCCGCCCCTCGACCGAGGCGATCCTGGTCTGCCGCCTGATCGACCGCCCGCTGCGCCCGTCGTTCGTCGACGGCCTCCGCAACGAGGTCCAGATCGTCATCACCGTCCTGAGCATCGCCCCGGGCGAGTTCTACGACGCGCTCGCGATCAACGCCGCCAGCGCCTCCACGCAGATCTCCGGTCTGCCCTTCTCCGGCCCGATCGCCGGCGTCCGCCTCGCCCTCATCCCGGGCAACGGCGCGCACGAGGACCAGTGGATCGCGTTCCCGAAGGCCGAGCAGCTCGAGGAGGCCGTGTTCGACCTCATCGTGGCCGGCCGCGTCCTCACCAACGAGGACGGCTCCGAGGGCGACGTCGCGATCATGATGGTCGAGGCCGAGGCGACCGAGAACTCCTGGAACCTGATCCAGGGCGGCGCCGTCAAGCCGAACGAGGAGATCGTCGCCCAGGGCCTGGAGGCGGCCAAGCCGTTCATCCGCCAGCTGGTCGGCGCGCAGAACGTCATCGCGCAGCAGTCCGCGAAGGCGATCGCCGACTACCCGGTGTTCCTGCCCTACTCGCAGAGCACGTACGACAACGTCGCGGGCCTCGCCTACGACGAGCTCGTGAACGTCTACCAGATCGCCGACAAGATCGAGCGCCAGAACGCCGACGACGCCCTCAAGGAGCGCGTCAAGGCGGCCCTCACCGAGAAGGTGGAGGCGGGCGTCCTCGACCCCGAGGTCCTCACCCAGTTCTCGGCGGCGTACAAGTCGGTCTCGAAGGTCGTCATGCGTGGGCGCGTCCTGCGCGAGGGCGTCCGCATCGACGGCCGCGGCCTGACCGACATCCGTCCGCTCGACGCCGAGGTGCAGGTCATCCCGCGCGTCCACGGCTCGGCGATCTTCCAGCGCGGCGAGACCCAGATCCTGGGCGTCACCACGCTGAACATGCTCAAGATGGAGCAGCAGATCGACTCCCTCTCGCCGGTGACGCACAAGCGCTACCTGCACCACTACAACTTCCCGCCCTACTCGACCGGTGAGACCGGGCGCGTGGGCTCGCCGAAGCGGCGCGAGATCGGCCACGGCTTCCTGGCCGAGCGCGCGCTCGTGCCGGTGCTGCCGAGCCGCGAGGAGTTCCCGTACGCGATCCGTCAGGTGTCCGAGGCGCTCGGCTCCAACGGCTCCACCTCGATGGGCTCCGTCTGCGCGTCCACCCTGTCGCTGCTCAACGCCGGTGTGCCGCTGCGCGCCCCGGTCGCCGGCATCGCGATGGGCCTGATCTCCGACGTCGTCGACGGTGAGACCCGCTACGCGGCGCTCACCGACATCCTGGGCGCGGAGGACGCGCTCGGCGACATGGACTTCAAGGTCGCCGGCACGAGCGAGTTCGTCACCGCCATCCAGCTCGACACGAAGCTCGACGGCATCCCGTCGTCGGTGCTCGCCGGCGCGCTGAAGCAGGCGAAGGACGCCCGCACCACCATCCTGAGCGTGCTCAACGCCGCGATCGACCGTCCGGACGAGATGGCCCCGACCGCGCCGCGCGTGATCTCGGTCCAGATCCCGGTCGACAAGATCGGCGAGCTGATCGGCCCGAAGGGCAAGACGATCAACGGCATCCAGGACGAGACCGGCGCCGACATCTCCATCGAGGAGGACGGCACCGTCTACATCGGCGCCACCGACGGCCCGGCCGCCGAGGCGGCCCGCGCCGCCGTCAACGCGATCGCGAACCCCACCAACCCGGAGGTCGGCGAGCAGTTCCTCGGAACCGTCGTCAAGATCGCCGCGTTCGGTGCGTTCGTCTCGCTGCTCCCGGGCAAGGACGGCCTGCTGCACATCTCCGAGGTGCGCAAGCTCGCGGGCGGCAAGCGCGTCGAGAACGTCGAGGACGTCCTCGGCGTCGGCCAGAAGATCCTGGTGGAGATCACCAAGATCGACGACCGCGGCAAGCTCTCGCTCGCGCCGGTGATCGCGGACGAGGCCGAGACGCACGGCCGCGACGCCGCGAGCGAGGGCCCGGAGGCTCCGGCCGAGGGCTGACCCTCCCGGCACTCGCGAGTACACGCGAAATCGCCCTGAAACCGCCGAGTACGCAGCCGCTCTGCGTACTCGGCGGTTTCTGCGTTCAGGCGTCGCGGGTGAGGAGCTGGCGGAGGCGGTAGGGGATGAGCTCGCCCATGTCGAGGGAGGTCTCGGCGCGGTCCACGCCCTCCACGGACTGGATGAGGCCGGTGATGCGGAACAGGTCCTCCGCGTCGACGCACACCACCCGCAGCAGCAGGTCGTACGGGCCCGAGATGCCGTGCGCCTGCACGATCTCGGGGATGCCGGCCAGCCCCTCCACCACCGCCGCGAGCATCTGCTGCCGCACGTGCACGGTGACGAACGCGGCGAGCGGGTACCCGGCGGACCTGGCGCTGATCCGGCGCTCGAAGGACAGGAAGACGCCGTTGCGCTCGAGCTCCGCCACCCGCGCCTGCACGGTGTTGCGGCTGAGCCCGAGGCGGTCGGCGAGCGAGACGTTGGTCGAACGCGGGTCGTCGGCGAGGGCCACGAGGATGCGGCGGTCGGTGCTGTCGAAGCTGCGCATGGTGTGCAACCTAGCAGCCGCGTCGCTCCGGCGATAGTGCACTCTGCACGGTCGACACGCCGTTGGTTGTGCGGCGTGACTCGGGCGCGTAGCCTTCCGGTAATTCCGGCGACGAGGCCGGAAGCCGGTCGGGCGCGCCACAAGCATGCCGGCCGGGCAGAGAGTGAAGGTTGCGTGAACCGTGACGATCGACAATCAGCCCGATACCCGGATGGACGACGTGCGCCTCCCCGCGGGAGCCGACACCGCGCAACTGTCCGATCTCGTCCAGCTCCTGAGCCCCGCGGGGGAGCGGTTGAGCGACGTGCGCTTCGACGCCTGGATCTCGGACATCGGCTCGCAGCAGCTCCTCGCCCTCTACGACGACATGGTCGTCATCCGCCGCATCGATGCCGAGGCGACCGCTCTGCAGCGCCAGGGCGAGCTCGGTCTGTGGCCGCCGCTGCTCGGCCAGGAGGCCGCCCAGATCGGCTCCGGACGCGCGCTGCGCTCCGACGACTTCGTCTTCTCCAGCTACCGCGAGCACGGCGTCGCCTACTGTCGCGGCGCCGGCCTGGTCGACCTCCTGCGCGTGTGGCGCGGCGTCGCCCAGAGCGGCTGGAACCCGTACGACATCAACATGGCGACGCCGCAGGTCATCATCGGCGCGCAGACCCTCCACGCGACCGGCTATGCGCTCGGCATCCAGGCCGACGGCACCGACGCGGTCGCCGTCGCCTACTTCGGTGACGGCGCGACCAGCGAGGGCGACGTCACCGAGGCGCTGATCTTCGCGGCGACCTACTCGGCGCCGGTGATCTTCTTCTGCCAGAACAACCAGTACGCGATCTCCGAGCCGGTCGCCCTGCAGGCGCAGCGGCCGATCGTCGAGCGTGCGCCTGGCTTCGGCGTGCCGGGCGTGCGCGTCGACGGCAACGACGTCCTCGCCGTGATGGCCGTGACCAGGGCCGCGCTCGACCGGGCGCGCTCGGGAGGCGGCCCCACCTTCATCGAGGCCGTCACCTACCGCATGGGGCCGCACACGACCGCCGACGACCCGTCGCGCTACCGCGACCCCGCCGAGGTCGACGCGTGGGCGGGCCGCGACCCGCTCGCCCGGGTGGAGGCTCGGCTCGTCGCCGACGGCGTGCTCACCGAGGACGCGCGCGCGGCGATCGCCGCGAAGGCCGACCGCGTGGCCGCCGAGATGCGCGCCGGCATCGTGGACCTCGCCGATCCTGACCCGCTGAGCGTGTTCGACCACGTCTACGCCGAGCCGCACTCCGGTCTCGTCCGCGAGCGCGACCACTACTCCCGCTACCTGCGCACCTTCGTCTCGGGAGGCGATCGATGACCGCGCTCACGATGGCGAAGGCGATCAACGCCGGACTCCGCAAGGCCCTCGCCGAGGACGACCGCGTCGTCCTGATGGGGGAGGACATCGGCACGCTCGGCGGCGTGTTCCGCGTCACCGACGGCCTCCAGACCGAGTTCGGCCCGCGCCGGGTGATGGACTCGCCGCTCGCCGAGTCCGGCATCCTGGGCACCGCGGTCGGGATGGCGTACCGCGGCTACCGGCCGGTGGTCGAGATCCAGTTCGACGGCTTCATCTACCCGGCGTTCGACCAGATCGTGAACCAGGTGGCGCGGATGCACTACCGCACGCAGGGTGCGGTGCGGATGCCGATCACGATCCGGGTGCCGTTCGCCGGCGGCATCGGCGCGGCCGAGCACCACTCCGACTCGCCCGAGGCGTACTTCGCGCACGCCGCCGGCCTGCGCGTGGTCAGCCCGTCCGACCCGCAGGAGGCCTACACGCTGATCCAGCAGGCCATCGCCTCCGACGACCCGGTGCTCTATTTCGAGCCCAAGCGCCGGTACCACGCCAAGGGCGAGGTGGATGAGGAGACTCCGCTCGCCGACGCCCGGCCGATGGGCACCGCACGGGTGCTGACCGCGGGCTCCGACCTCACCCTGGTCACGTATGGCGGCCTGGTGCAGCTCGCGAAGGACGCGGCGGTGGCTGCCGAGGACGACGGCGTCTCCGTGGAGGTCATCGACCTGCGCTCGCTGTCGCCGCTCGATCTCGACACGGTCGCGGCGTCGGTCCGCAAGACGGGCCGGCTGGTGGTGACGCACGAGGCGGCGCTGTCGGGCGGCTTGGGGGCCGAGATCTCGGCCTCCATCACCGAGCGCTGCTTCTACCACCTGGAGCACGCGCCGGTGCGGGTGACCGGACACGACATCCCGTACCCGCCCGCACGCCTGGAGTCGGCGCACCTGCCCGACCTCGACCGCATCCTCGACGGCATCGACCGCGCGATGGACCGGCCGAACTCGCTGACGGGGGTGGAGGACTGATGGCGGTCAAGGACTTCGCTCTCCCGGACCTCGGCGAGGGTCTCACCGAGTCGGAGCTGGTGAGCTGGCGGGTCGCCGTGGGCGACAGCGTCACGCTCAACCAGATCATCGCGGAAGTGGAGACGGCGAAGGCGCTCGTCGAGCTGCCCGCCCCCTATGACGGCCGCGTGTCGCGCCTGTACGTGGAGCCCGGAGTGACGGTCGCGGTCGGGGAACCGCTCGTCGCGATCGAGGTCGGAGACCTCGAGGACGCTCCGGAGCCGACCCTCGTCGGGTACGGCGCGCGGCCCGATGCCGCCGGACGGCCGGCGCGCCGACCGCGGCCTGGTCTGGCCGCGGGCGGTGCGCCC
>NZ_JBPGXM010000114.1:0-12277 GCF_056755495.1 Leifsonia sp. KNZ12-8B | reverse complement strand
GGGTGGGGGTGGGGTGTCAGCGGAGGAGCTCGCGCACGACGTCGAGCCGACGGCGCACCAGGGCGGGCAGCTCGTCGCCGTCGGCGTCGCGGAAGAACTCCTCGACGCTCGCACGGAAGACGCCGCCGACCAGCTGCACGGCGGCGGCCGCGCGCAGGTCGCCCGCGGGCAGCCCCTCCCGGCGCTCGATGAGCTCGCGGTCGCCGCGCTCGGCCTCGCCGGCCAGGTGCAGGAGGTGGGCGATGAGCCGGGGCTCGCGGTCGAACGCCTGCACGAGCAGCGGGAGGTCGTCGGCGGTGAGGCCGCCGTACTCCCAGCGCTCGAGCAGCAGGGCGACCACGTCGTCCACGAGGTGCGGGATGCCGCGGGGGCCGGCGGCGAGGAAGCGCTCGGACGCGCCGGACTCGTCCAGGTCGACGGGGAGCCCGAGGACGGCGTTCTCCTTCGAGGCGAAGTAGTTGAAGAACGTGCGGCGCGAGACGCCGACCTGCTCGCACACCTCTTCGACCGTGTAGCCGGAGAGGCCGTGCTCGACGGTCAGCCGGCGGGCCGTCTCGGTGAGCGCGTGCGCCGTCTGCGCCTTGCGGCGTTCGCGGACGGAGGTTGCACTCTGGCTCATGAGGTGCAAGTTTGCACTATCCAGCTGTGAGTGCACCGAAAGTCCGTCGTCGGCGGCGAGCCGTAGCATTGCGGCGTGACCGCCGCACCCGCCGCCTCCGACCTCCTGCTCCTCGCCGATCGCGCCGCGTGGCGCGCTTGGCTCGACGACAACGAGGACTCCTCCGACGGGGTGTGGCTCGTCCTCGCCAAGAAGGGGACGACGGACCCCACCTCGCTGACGTACGCGGAGGCGCTCGAGGAGTCGCTCTGCAGCGGGTGGATCGACGGGCAGAAGCGCAGCTGGGACGAGGCCACCTTCATCGAGCGCTTCACGCCCCGGCGCAAGGCGTCGCTGTGGTCGGAGCGCAACATCGGCCTCGTGGAGGCGCTCATCGCGGAGGGGCGGATGCGGCCGCGCGGGCAGGCGGAGATCGACCGCGCCAAGGCGGACGGCCGCTGGGAGCGCGCCTACGCGAGCGCGAAGACGGCGACGGTGCCCGAGGATCTGGAGGCGGCGCTCGCCGTGTCGGCGACGGCGGCGGAGACGTTCGCGCGGCTGAACGCGCAGAACCGGTACGCCGTGCTGCACCGCCTGATGACGGCGCCGAGCGCGACGGCGCGCAGCAACCGCCTCGAGAAGCTGGTCGGGATGCTGGACCGCGGCGAGACCCCCTACCCGCAGTGAGGGGCTGAGATGTGCGCCGAATCGCGGTTATGCGGCGGCTATAACCGCCATTCGGGGCAAATCGTGAGGCGTAACGGGGAGTTCACCGGGCGAGCCTAGACGGCTTGCGGTGGCGGCCCCTAGCGTCGGGAGGAGAGAGCACCCGTGATCGCCCCTCCTGTCCCGCACAGCACCGCAGACCAAGGAGTCGACATGCCTTACTTCACCACGTCCGACGGCACCGAGCTGTACTACACCGAGCAGGGGTCGGGCCGGCCGGTCCTGTTCTCCCACGGCTGGCCCCTCAGCTCCGACGCCTGGCAGGTCGAGCTGAAGCTGTTCGCGGACGCCGGGTACCGCGCGATCGCGCACGACCGCCGCGGACACGGCCGCTCGGCCAAGACGTACACCGGCAACGACATGAGCACGTACGCCAGCGACCTGGCCGAGCTTGTCGAGCACCTCGACCTGCGCGACCTCGTCGTGGTCGGCCACTCGACCGGTGGCGGCGAGGTCGTCCGCTACGCCGCGCAGCACGGCGCCGGCCGGGTCGCGAAGGTCGTCACCGCGGGCGCGGTCCCTCCGCTGATGGTCAAGACCGACAGCAACCCGGAGGGCACGCCGATCGAGGCGTTCGACGAGATCCGCGCCAACGTGCTCGCCGACCGCTCGCAGTTCTGGAAGGACCTCAGCGAGCCGTTCTTCGGCGCCAACCGTCCCGGCTCCGGCGTCTCGCAGGGGCTGAAGGACGACTTCTGGCGTCAGGGCATGCTGGTCAACCTCGCCGCCGCCTACGACTGCGTGAAGGCGTTCAGCGAGACCGACCAGACCGAGGACCTGAAGGCGCTCGACGTGCCCATCTTCATCGCGCACGGCGATGACGACCAGATCGTGCCGATCGCCGCCGCCGCGAAGAAGTCCATCGAGCTGGTGAAGGACGGCACCCTGAAGGTCTACCCCGGCCGCTCGCACGGCATCTGGGGCGACTACCAGAAGGAGCTCGACCAGGACATCCTGGACTTCATCGCGAAGTAGCGAAGCCGCGACGTCGCCAGGGCGGCGGCTACTTCTTCTTGTCGTCCTTCTTCGAGTCGATGATGCCGCCGATGAACCCGCCGATCTCGCCGCCGAGCATGCCGCCGGCCGCACCTCCGATCAGCGCGCCGATGCCGGCGCCGATCGCCGTGAGGTGCGGTCCGTAGCTGAATTTGTACACGACGACGGTCGGCGTGCCCTCCTCGTCCGCCTCCACGTCGAACGCCCCGACGGTGGCGGAGGCGACGAGGAGGGCGACCGGGCTGGCCTTCCCGGAGGCCGCGAGCTGGGCGTGCATCCGCCGCGCCTCGAAGAACGCGCGCGGCACGTCGCCCTTGTCGCGGCTCGCCTCGTGGCCGACCTTGAAGATGCGGAGCAGGAACTCGCGCTCCTCCGCGGTGACGAGTCCGGCCTCGGCGAGCCGGCTGAGCAGCATGTCCTGCTCGGCGACGAGATCGCCCTTGCTCTCCTCGATGATCCGCCGGGCCTCCGCCCGCGCGGCGTGCATGCCGTCCGAGATTCCGATGACGGTGTGCTGTGACAGGTGTGTGCTGTCCATGGTGCGCCTCCTCGCGCTCGTCGCTGGATTGCGCGCGCCAGTATCGCACCGGGGCTGCGGTGCGGGGAGGGGCGGCGTGATCGCCTCCTGACAGCGTCGGGGGCATGCCGTACCCTCTGTGGCATGACCGAGTCGATGCCGACCGCGGCCTCCGCTCCTCCGCCTCCCGCGAACGGGATGCGGACCTTCTTCCAGGTGCTCGTCAACACGATGATCGCCAACGTCACCACGTCGTTCCTCTGGTTCGCGCTGACCTTCTGGGTGTACCTCGAGACGCGGTCGGTGCTCGCGACCGGGATCGTCGGCGGCGCGTACATGCTGCTGCTCGCGGTGCTCGCCATCCCGTTCGGCACGATCGTCGACCGCCACCGCAAGTACCGCGTCATGATGGTCGCGAGCGTGGTGTCGCTGACGGCGTTCGCGGTCGCCGGGGCGCTGTACCTGGTGTTCCCGGAGGCGGTGCTGCTCGACCTCGGCGGGCCGATGTTCTGGGTGTTCGCGGGGGTCGTGCTGTTCGGCGCGGTGATCGAGAACATGCGCAACATCGCGCTGTCGACGACGGTCACCCTCCTCGTGCCGGTGGAGAAGCACGCCAACGCCAACGGCATGGTCGGCACGGTGCAGGGACTGGCCTTCGTCGTGACCAGCGTCTTCAGCGGGCTGGCCATCGGGCTGCTCGGGATGGGGTGGACGCTGGTCATCGCGATCGTGCTGACCGCGCTGGCGCTGCTGCATCTGGGCACGCTGCGCATCCCGGAGGCCGAGCCGCACGTCGAGGGCCGCAAGCCCACCGTCGACCTGCGCGGGAGCGTCACCGCGATCCGTGCGGCGCCCGGCCTCTTCGCGCTGATCATCTTCTCGACCTTCAACAACCTCATCGGCGGCGTCTACATGGCGCTGATGGACCCGTACGGCCTGGAGCTCTTCGCGGTCGAGTGGTGGGGCGTCGTGCTGGGCGTCTCGGCGACCGGGTTCATCATCGGCGGGCTCGTGGTCGCCCGGTTCGGACTGGGGCGCAACCCCATCCGCACGATGCTGCTCGTCGTGGTCGGGATGGGGCTGCTCGGCGCGCTGTTCACGATCCGCGAGTGGTGGCTGCTCTACGCCGCGGGCATCTGGGTCTACATGCTGCTCATCCCGGTGGTGGAGGCGTCGGAGCAGACCGTCATCCAGAAGGTCGTCCCGTTCCGCCGGCAGGGCCGCGTCTTCGGGGTCGCGCAGGCGTTCGAGTCGGCGGCGGCGCCGATCACCTCCTTCCTCATCGCGCCGATCGCGCAGTTCATCGTCATCCCGTACATGGCCGGGGACGCCGGCCAGGCGACCTGGGGCTGGCTGCTCGGCGAGGGCGACACCCGCGGGATCGCGTTGATCTTCCTCATCTCGGGGCTCGTCATGGTGGTGCTCGCGCTCGCGGCGTTCGGGACGCGCTCCTACCGGTTGCTGTCGGCCGAGTACCGCAAGGGCGCGCCCGACGTGCCGGCCGACGCGGAGGCGGCGGAGGCGACCTCGCCGTGACCCCTCCGGCCGCCGTCGGCACGCCGGGGCGCGTGCAGGCCGTGTACCTCGTGCTCATGCTGGGGAACACGCTGGCCGCCTCGTTCATCTGGGGCATCAACACGCTGTTCCTGCTCGACGCGGGCCTGACGAACTTCGAGGCGTTCGCGGCGAACGCCTTCTTCACCGCCGGGATGGTCATCTTCGAGATCCCGACCGGCGTCGTCGCCGACACGGTCGGGCGGCGCGTGTCGTACCTGCTCGGCACGGTGACGCTCTCGGCCTCCACCGCCCTGTACTGGCTGCTGTGGCTGTGGCAGGCGCCCTTCGTGTGGTGGGCGATCGTGTCGGTGCTGCTCGGACTCGGGTTCACCTTCTTCTCGGGGGCGGTCGACGCCTGGCTGGTGGATGCGCTCACCGCGACCGGCTTCACCGGGAGCCTGGAGACGGTGTTCGGCCGCGGGCTGGTCGTGACCGGCATCGCGATGTTCGCCGGCTCTGTGCTCGGCGGCGTCGTCGCGCAGGCCACGAACCTCGGGGTGCCGTTCCTGCTGCGGGCGGGCGTGCTCCTGCTGATGCTGGTGTTCGCGGCCGTCGCGATGCGCGATGTGGGGTTCACGCCGGACCGCTCGCTCGGGCCGATCCGGGCGACCCGTCACGTGCTCCAGGAGTCGATCGAGCACGGCCTGCGCAAGCCTCCCGTGCGCTGGGTGATCCTCGCGGCGCCGTTCGCGGGCGGCGTGGGGATCTACGCGTTCTACGCGCTGCAGCCCTACCTGCTGGAGCTGTACGGCGACCCGAACGCGTACTCCATCGCCGGGCTCGCGGCGGCCATCCTCTCGCTCGCCCAGGTCGCGGGCGGGCTGCTCGCGGCCCGGGTGCGGAGCCTGTTCGCGCGCCGGACCACGACGATCATCGGCGCCTCGGTCGGCAGCGTCGTGGCCTTGGTGCTGCTGGGGTTGACCAGCATGTTCTGGCTGGCGCTCGTGCTGCTGGTCGTGTGGGGTTTCGTGTTCGCGGTGTCGGGGCCGGTGCGGCAGGCCTACCTGAACGACATGATCCCGTCGAAGCAGCGGGCGACGGTGCTGTCGTTCGACTCGCTGTTCGGCAGCCTGGGCGGGGTGTTCATCCAGCCCGCCCTGGGGCGGTCGGCCGACCTGTGGGGCTACGGCACGTCGCTGGTGATCGGGGGAGTCGTGGAGCTGGTGGGCATCCCGTTCCTCGTCGCGTCGCGGCGGCAGCGGGATCCGGCGGACACGGCGACGAAGCGCGGCTGAGCCGCCCGGACGCCCCCGTCAGCGCGCGCGCAGAGCCGCCCGCACGCCGCCGTCAGCGCGCGCGCAGAGCGGGGACGGGCCGCCACCAGGTCGCGACCCGCCACAGCCACTCGAGGGGCCCGTAGGTGAAACGCCGAAGCCAGAGCCGGCTCGCGACCGACTGCGCGGCGAGGAGCGCGAGGCTGAGCAGCACCACCGGGAGCACCCCGGGGAGGGAGTCGGCGTCGATCACCCGGGCCGCACCGGCGAACACGAGGGCCGCCACCACGTAGTTCGTGAGCGCCATGCGGCCGAGCGGCTCGAAAGCGGCCGCGATCGCCCGTCGAGCCGGCGTCGTCCACAGCACCGACAGCAGCGACACGTAGAGGACGGCCATGACGAGCCCCGCGACGGAGCCGGCGGTGGTGAACCGGGGATCGCCCGGCTCGGTGGACTGCCACAGCAGTGCGGGGACGGTCCCCAGCGCCGCGAGCACCGCTGTCGCGCGGATCGGCAGCGCCGCCCGCTGCAGCATCCCGGGCAGCCCCCAGGCCGCCGCGGACGCGCCCAGCAGCATGATGCCGGGGGCGGCCGCGAGCCCGCCGCCGAACAGCCCGAACGCGACGGCGGTGAGGGCGGCCCCGAGCGCGAGGACGACCGGCCCGGGGAGGAGGATCACGAACGGGACGAGGACGAGCCCCACGATCCCGTACTCGATCAGGACATTGCCCGGGTAGACGAGGGCGAGCGCCGCGCCGATCAGGGTCACACCGCCCAGGCGGCGCAGCAGCACCGGCCACGGGTTCGCGGAACGGCCGCGTGCGCTGCGGAGGACGAACCACAGGCTCATCCCGAACAGGAGCTCGAAGATCGGCACGAATCGCGTCTGCACGGTCAGGTCGAGGATGCCGCGCACCGGGTCAGCGCCCGGCCGGGCCCAGGCGGGGAGCGTCGGGCCGATCAACAGGAGGTCGATGGCGTTGACGAGCAGGATGCCGCAGATCGCGAATCCGCGCAGCGCATCCAGGAACGACCAGCGGATGGGGGAACGGGTGAGGGGCGGCGGGGTCGCGGAGGAGGACATGCTTCCAGCCTGGTCGGCCGAAGCCGTGGATGCATCACTCCAGAGGGTGAGATATCACTGCGTGGCTCACTCCCGCGATGGACGCCGCAATGGACGCCGCGAGGCGACGTGGCGGCGCGATCAGCGCAGGAGCGCGGCCCCCACGAGGGCCGCCGCGAGGGCGGGCGCCCCGACCATGACAGCGGTGATGGTCGCGATGCGCTTGGCCCAGTTCTGGAAGGGCTCGTCGGTGCTCGTGGGGTTCGCCCATTCGCGGTAGACGGCGAGGCGCGCCTCCTCGAGCGTCTCGTGCACGCCGAGGTCGCGGCCGCAGCCGTCGGTCGCGACGAAGCCGTCGTGGTTGCGGTCGACCATGCCGAGGTAGTCGGAGGGGGTGGAGGCGACCCACATGCCCTCGACCGGCGAATACCAGCTGACGCGCTCCGTCTCGGTGGTGGACAGCTCGCCGGCGGCGGAGGCGCGGCCGGGAGCGGTCGGCTCGGCCGCGGAGACGGTGGCGCGGGCGGTGGTCTTCGAGTCGGGCTGCAGGGCGGTCATCGCTGCTCCTTCTGGTCGCTTCCTCGTCGCGGGCGCTGGTTCGGCCCGTGCGATATCTCGATCATCGAGTTATCCGGCCCGCGTGACAAGTTTCGGCCTGGGGGTTGATTCCTGCCCGATTGCTGCGCTATATGGGCGCGATGCTCGGACTCGAACTCGTCGTCGCCATCGGCCTCGCGACCCTCCTCACCAAGATCGTGGCGCGCAAGACGGGGATCGCGCAGCCGCTGCTGCTGGTCGCGATGGGGGTCGTCATCGGTCTCATCCCGGCGTTCCGCGAGGTCGCGCTGGCGCCGGAGGTCGTGCTGTTCCTGTTCCTCCCCGCGCTGCTCTACTGGGAGAGCCTGACGACGTCGCTGCGGGAGATCCGGCACAACATCCGCAACATCATCCTGATGTCGACCGGGCTCGTGGTGGTGACCGCGGGCGCTGTCGCCGTGCTGGCCCATGCCCTCGGGATGCCGTGGGGGCCGGCCTGGGTGCTCGGCGCGGCGGTCGCGCCGACCGACGCGACCGCCGTGGCATCGCTCACCCGGTCGCTGCCGCGGCGCAACGTCACCATCCTGAAGGCGGAGAGCCTGGTCAACGACGGGACCGCGCTCGTGCTGTGGTCGCTCGCCGTCGGCTTCACGGTGGGCGAGACCGAGGTGCACGCGGGCACGATCACGGTCGCGTTTCTCCTCGCGGTGCTCGGGGGAGGCGCGGCGGGCGGGCTCGTCGCCTGGCTGTCGATCCTCATCCGCAAGCGGCTCGGCGACGCCCTGACGCAGAACCTGGCGATGCTGCTGACGCCGTTCGCCGCGTACCTGATCGCCGAGAGCATCCACGCGTCCGGGGTGCTCGCGGTCGTCGTCGCCGGCCTCATCCTGAGCCAGGCCGGACCGCGGATCGGGCTCGCGGAGGCGCGGCGGCAGACGGACGCGTTCTGGAGCCTCGCGACCTTCCTGCTCAACGCGAGCCTGTTCGTCCTGGTCGGGACGGAGTTCCCGATCGCGGTGCGCAGCCTCGTGAGCACCGACCTGTGGATGGCCCTGGGCGCGGTGTTCGCCGTGTCGGTGCTGATCGTCGCGGTGCGGTTCGCCTGGCTGTTCGGGACGGCGTACTTCCTCCGGCTGGTCGACCGGAGGCCCATCCAGCGCGAGCGACGGCTGACGAACCGGGCGCGCGTGGTGAGCGGGTTCTCCGGCTTCCGCGGGGCGGTGTCGCTCGCGGCGGCGCTCGCCGTGCCGGCCACGGTCGGGTCGGGGCAGCCGTTCCCGCACCGCGACCTCATCGTCTTCGTCGTCACCGGCGTCATCGTCGTGACGCTCGCGGTGCAGGGGCTCATCCTCCCGGGACTCGTCCGCTGGGCGAAGCTGGAGCCGGATCCGTCGGAGGACGAGGAGCGGCGGCTCGGCGAGAGCAGGGCGCTGGAGGCCGCGCTGGAGAGCCTCCCGTCGCTCGCCGCCGAGCTCGGGGTGGACGAGGAGATCGCGGAGCGGGTCCGCGGCGAGTACGAGGAGCACCGGGAGCTGCTGGAGGCCGAGGAGGACGAGCACGACGGTGAGAGCACCCTCGAGCGCGACCGCAAGGCGACCGAGCTGCGGCTGGCGCTGCTGGAGCGCAAGCGCGAGGCGGTGCTCGCCCTGCGCGACGAGGGCCGCATCGACGACATCGTGCTGCGCGAGCTGCAGCGCCGCATCGACGTGGAGGAGGTGCGCTTGTCGGGCGCGGAGCCCGGCGGCGCCTGACCGGTGCCCGCCTCGCCTGCCGGACGCCCTGCGGGCAACCGCCGAGTACGCGCACAATCCGCGTACTCGACGGTTTCGGGTCGAATTCTTGCGTACTCGGCTGTTTCAGGCGGGGGTCGGGAGGGCCTCGGCGACGGCCTGCTCGGGGGTGAGGTCGCGGCCCTCCGCCATCGCGGCGGCGACCGCGTCGCCCGACGCGCCGGTCAGGAGGCGGTCGACGTACTTGCGGTGGAAGGTGAAGATCGGGCCGTTGTGCGTGCCGCTGCGCTCGCGGAGCGCCTGCGCCGCGCCCGCCAGCCGGCCGGCCCGCACCGGGTCGCCGGTGAGCGCGGCCACGGCGACCAGCCCCTCCAGCCCGTACGCGATGCCCTCGGTGTGGCCGAGCGTCGCCGAGACCGTCACGCTGCGCACGAAGTGCTTGCGCGCCTCCTCGACATCGCCGCGGATGAGGCACGTCCAGCCCAGGTGGTAGGTCGCGATGCGCTCGCCGACCGCGTCGCCGTCCTGCCGGGTGAGGGCGAGGCTCCGCTCGAAGTGCTCCTGCGCCTCGTGGATCTTCTGCTGCAGCAGCGCGACGCGGCCCAGCAGCACGTGCGCCATCGACTCGCCCCACACGCTGTGCGTCGAGCGGAACAGCTCCAGGGACCGCTCCATGACCTCCCGCGCCCGGGAGGTGTCCGGCCGCTCGCCCGCCAGCAGCGCGAGGGCGAGGGAGATGCGGGCCAGGCCCTCGCCGTCCGCGTCGCCGACACGGTGGAACAGGTCGGCGCTCTCGGTGAGGTCGGCGGCGACGCTGCCGTCAGGGTCCTTCCAGAACATGATCGTGCGGGTGAAGTAGAGCGCGATGGCGCGGGTGTGGTCGCCGAGCGCGTCGCCGGACGCGAGCGGCTCGTCCATCCAGGTCCGCACCTCGCCGAGGAGGCCGGTGACCCACCAGTACAGGTACAGCCGGTAGGCGAGCTCGGCGGCGCGATCCCAGTCGCGCGAGCCGAGGAGGTGCCGCTCGGCCGCGCGCAGGTTGTCGCGCTCGTCGCCGAGCCGCCGCATCCACTCGCGCTGGCCGATGCCCTTGAGATCCTGCTCGGCGCGGGCCGCGAGCGCGCGGAAGTACTCGGCGTGCGCGTCCCGGGCGCTGTCGAGGCCGCCCTGCTTCTCCAGCCGCTCGCGGGCGTACTCGCGCACGATGGCCTGCATCGAGAACCGGGCCCTGTCCTCCCCATCGTGCTGCTGGCCGACGAGGCTCGTGTCGACCAGCGCGGCGAGGTCGCTGAGCACGTCGTCTCCGTCGTCGCCGCCGTCGCCGAGGGCCTCTGCGGCTTCCAGGGTGAAGCCGCCCTCGAAGACGCCGAGACGGGCGAGCAAGCGGCGCTGGTCGTCGGTGAGCAGCTGCGTGCTCCACTCGATGGTGCGGCGGATGGTCTGCTGGCGTTCCGGGAGGTCGCGCGAGCCTCCCACGAGCACCGACAGCCGCCGATCGAGCCGGTCGAGCAGGTCGGCGGGCGACAGGACACGGATCCGTGCCGCGGCGAGCTCGATCGCGAGCGGCACGCCGTCGACGGCCGCGCACACGCCCGCGACGGCGGACGCGTTCTCGGCGGTGACCTCGAAGTCCGGCTTGACCGCGTGAGCGCGGTCGACGAACAGGCTCACCGCCGACTCGTCGCCGAGCGGCCCGACCTCGTAGCTCTGCTCGGCGCTGACCCGCAGCAGGGCGCGGCTAGTGACGAGTACGGCGACGCCGGGCGCCTGGGCCAGCAGGCGGGTCAGCAGCGGCGCGGCGTCGAGGATCTGCTCGAAGTTGTCGAGCACGAGCAGCATCTGCCGGTCGCGGAGGGCGGTGACGAGGTTGTCGGCCATGGGAGCGTCGCCGGTGTCGCGCACGTCGAGCGCCTGCGCGATGCGGTTCGGGACCCGGTCGGCCTCGTGCACGGCCGAGAGGTCGACGAAGACGGCGCCGTCGTCGAAGCCGGGCGCCGCCGCACGGGCCGCCGCGATGGCGAGCCGGCTCTTGCCGATGCCGCCGGGGCCGACGAGCGTGAGGAGGCGGGTGCCGGACTGCAGCATCCCGCGAATCACCGCGACGTCGGCGTCGCGCCCGACCAGGCCGGTGAGCGGGGTCGGGAGGCGCACCGGGTCGGCGAGGCCGTCGGCGTCGGGTGCGCCGCCTGCGCCGTTCCGGCCGTCTGCGCCGCCGTGGCCGTCTGCGCCGGCGTGGCCAGGGACCGCGGGCGTCGGCAGCGTCGCCGCGGCGAGGAGGGCGGCCCTGCTCTGGTCGAAGCGCTCGGCGAGCAGGGTGGCGAGGTCGGCCTCCAGGAGCCTCGCCAGCTCCCGCGCGGTCTCGAAGTACTTGTAGGCGGCGCGGTCGTCGTCGCGGATACGGCCGATCAGCTCGGTGAGCCGCGGCTCGCGGTGGCTGGCCGGGCTCTTGATGTAGAGCAGCCGGGGGAGCTCGTCCGGGCAGAGGTTGTACTCGTCCTCGAGGCCGGACACGGTCTCCTCCGGTGCGACCCAGCCGTACTTCTCCCAGTACAGGCCGACGAACACGTCGCTCTGCTCGAGGTACGCACGGTAGAGCTCGCGCGGCGGGTGCGGCCGGGCGCCGAGCTCGAACATGACCGGGGCGAGGTGGAGGCGCTCGATGGCGACCCGCGCGGCACGGCGCTCGTCGGCGAGCTCCTGGAGCGTGGACGAGACGAAGACCCGTAACCGCTGGTCGGGTGTGCGGATTACGTGAGGGGCACTCATGTTATGCATTTTCTTGCGTTCGCATGCGAATGTACAGAGGCAGTGCGCTCGCGCGTACCACGGATCGGGTTCGGTTTGAAGGCGGTTCATCCGCCTCGCCGCACGCGGGACCGTGTGCAGCGTGAAAAGCGTCGCCTGGTCCCTTCTCGGCTTCTGCACCATCGTGTCGGCGGTGGCCTTCGTGCACCTGCTGTCGCCGGATGGGCAGGACGGGCCCTCCGCCTACGCCGGCGGGTCGTCCGCCGCGGTCGGGGCGGCCTCCGGGGCCGGTGCGGCCGGGCCGGTGACGGGCGGAGTGCTGTCGTCGCTGACCGCGACCGGCTGGGCGGACGCCGTCGTGGCCCTCGTCTTCGCTGCCGTCGCCTTCGCGGCCGGCTCGTACCTGAGCGCCAAGGCCGCAGCCGACGCGGACACCGACTCCGACACCGCGGACGGCGCGCTCCCCGACTTCGCCTGACCCCCGAGCCCGAGCCCCGAGCCCGAGCCGCGGGGGGGGGGCGCGGAGGGCCCCCCCGAGCCCGCGCGGCGCGGGGGGGGGGGGGGGGGGGGGGGGGGGGGGGCGGGGGGGGGGGG
>NZ_JBPGXM010000113.1:0-12327 GCF_056755495.1 Leifsonia sp. KNZ12-8B | reverse complement strand
GCCCGCGACGACCTCCTGGCGGCCGCGGTCGGGCTCGGCGGGGCGGAGGACGACGTCGGCGCGCGCGCCGGGGCCGGGCTGCCCCGCATCGCGCGGGCCGCCGGGGGCGCCGACGGCCGCATCCGCGAGTGGCACCTCGACCGCGTCGACCCGAACCCGGCGCACGGCCACTTCTCCGCCCTGGTCGGCCTGTACCCGCTCGCCCGGATCGACGCCGACCGCGACCCGCGCCTCGCCGCGGCCGCCGAGGCCTTCGTGTCGTCGCGTGCGCACCCGGCGGAAGGCTGGCCGTGGGCGTGGTCGATCGCCCTGCGCGCACGGCTGCGCGACGGGGCCGCCGCCGAGGCCGTCCTGCGCAGCACCTTCCTCCCGCCGGAGGGCGACCCCGAGCTGCGCGGCGCCGCCCGGTGGACGTGGGGCGGCCTCGTGCCGACGTTCCTGCGCGCGCACCGGCCGTTCCAGGTCGACATCAGCCTCGGCCTCCCCGCCGCCATCGCGGAGCTGCTGCTGCAGAGCCACGCCGGGGACGTGCACCTGCTGCCCGCCCTGCCGCCCGGCTGGCCCACGGGTTCGGCGACCGGCCTCCGCGCCCGCGGCGGGGTCGCGGTCGACCTGGAGTGGGAGGCCGGCGAGCTGACCCGTGCGACGCTCACCCGCGTCGCGGGCGACGGCCCGGTGACGGTCCGCCTGGACGACGGCAGGCTCAGGCTGACCCTGGCGCCGGGCGAGCGGGCGACCATCGCCGCCGGGGCGTTCGCCCCCGCGGCGGGCTGACCGCGGCGGGCTCAGTCCGTAGACTGGACCACGTCTTCGAAGAGATTGGGAACACACTCATGGCAGACTCCTCGTTCGACGTCGTCAGCAAGGTCGACAAGATGGAGGCCGACAACGCCGTCAACCAGGCCCGCAAGGAGGTCGACCAGCGCTACGACTTCAAGGGCGTCGGCGCCTCGGTCGAGTGGAGCGGCGAGAAGGTGCTGCTCAAGGCGAACACCGAGGAGCGCGTGAAGGCGGTCCTCGAGGTCCTCGAGTCCAAGATGATCAAGCGCGGGATCACCCTCAAGTCGCTCGACACGGGCGCCCCGTACGCCTCCGGCAAGGAGTTCCGCATCGAGATCGGCCTCAAGAACGGCATCGACCAGGAGGCGGCCAAGAAGATCAACAAGCTGATCCGCGACGAGGCGCCCAAGAGCGTCAAGTCGCAGATCCAGGGCGACGAGCTCCGCGTCTCCTCGAAGAGCCGCGACGACCTCCAGTCGACGATCGCCCTCCTCAAGGGCGCCGACCTCGACGTCGCCCTGCAGTTCGTGAACTTCCGCTAGGCCACCCCCGAACAGGGCACACCCCGCACCTGCTGTACTGACTCCTTATCACCCGAGGAGTCCGTCTTGCCGTCCCGTCCTGCGCCCGTACCGACACCCGTGCCCGCACCGACACCCGCACCCGGCCATCGCCGCGACATCCAGGGGCTGCGCGCCGTCGCCGTCCTGCTCGTCGTCGCCGATCACGCGTTCGGGGTGCCCGCGGGCGGGTTCGTCGGTGTCGACGTGTTCTTCGTGCTGTCCGGCTTCCTCATGACGTCGGTGCTGTACCGGGAGTTCGACCGGACGGGGCGCATCCGGTTCCTCGCCTTCTACCGGCGGCGGGCGCGGCGGCTGCTCCCGGCCGCCGCGGCGACCGTCGCCGCGACCGTCGCCGGCGCGTGGCTCCTGTTCCCGTCCGGCCGCTTCCAGGCGACTCTGTGGGATGCGGCGAGCGCTCTCGGGTTCGTGTCCAACTGGCGCTTCGCGAGCCTGCAGACCGACTACTTCCAGCAGGGGTCCGCCACGTCGCCGCTGCAGCACTTCTGGTCGCTGTCCGTGGAGGAGCAGTACTACCTCGTGTGGCCGCTGGGCCTCCTGATGCTGTGCGTGCTCGCCGCCTCCAGCGCTCTGCGCCGCCCGGCCGTCGCGCTGCTGACGCTGGCCGCGACCCTCCTCCTGTTCGTCCTCGCCCTGACGCTGACGGAGGCGGACCCGGGCTCCGCGTACTTCGTCACCCCCGCCCGGCTGTGGGAGCTGTCCCTCGGCGGGGCGGTCGCCCTCGCGCTGCCTCTCACCGAGCGCGCGCCCGGCCGGGTGCGCGCGGCGCTCGCCACGGCCGGCCTGGCGGGGATCGTCGCCGCGGCTCTCGTCACCCCGAGCGGCGCCGCATTCCCCGCTCCCTGGGCGGCGCTCGCGGTCGTCTCGACGGCCCTGGTGCTCGCCTTCCCGTGGGAGCCGCGGCCGGCACGGTTCGGGAGGCTGCACCCGCTCACCAACCGCGTCTCCGGCTACCTGGGCGACATCTCGTACTCGCTGTACCTGTGGCACTTCCCGGCGCTCGTGCTCATCGCGGAGGCGTTCCGCGGCCTCCCCGGCGACGGCACCCTCCTCCCCGCTGTCATCGCGGTCGTGGTCGGCGTCGGGGTCGCCGCGCTGTCGTACCGCTTCGTCGAGGAACCGGTGCGTCGCTCGCAGTGGCTGGAGCCGCGGCGCGAACGATCGGAGGCGAGCGTGCGCCGCTCGACCGCCGCCGGCGTCACCGCGCTGGCGGTCCTGGCGTGCGCGAGCGTGGCGTTCGCGCTCGTCCTCGACCGCGGACCGGCCGCGACAGCTGGGGCGGGCGGCGCAGCGCCGACCGTGTCACCCGCGCCCGCCGCGACGGCGCCCGCGGCCGACGGACCCGCGGACGGCGCGGATACCGGGGCCGCGGACGGCGCAGCGCGCGACGCAGCCTCCCCCGGTGCCGCCACCGCCGACCTCCAGGCACAGCTCGCGCAGGCCCTGGCTGCGACCTCCTGGCCGCAGCTCCAGCAGGACCCGGGCGACCCCGTCGGCGTGGAGGTCGACCGCGCGTTCGACAAGTGCTCCTCAGGCGGTTACAGCCAGGCCGAGTGCACGTGGGGCGACCCGAACGCCCCGCACACCGCCGTGCTCGTCGGCGACTCCATCGCCGCGGCCTACCTCCCGGCGCTGGCCCAGGTCATCGGCTCCGGCGAGTGGAGGCTGACCTCCGCCGCCCTGTACGCCTGCCCGTTCGTCGACGTGCGCATCGGCGCGTCGGCGCGGGCGGCCGAGACCTGCGCGATGCGCCGGCAGACCGAGGTCGACCTCGTGCGCTCGATGCGGCCCGACCTCGTCATCGTGTCGAACACCTACCTCCGCGGGAACGACGTCGACACCGGCAAGCGAGCGACTCTCGGCGCCTGGCGCGCGGGCTTCGACCGGCAGCTCGCCGCTCTCGACGGCTCGTACGGGAAGCTCGTCGTGCTCCCCCCGCCGCCCTACGGTGCGAACCTCGCCGACTGCTACTCGCCGCGGAGCGCTCCCGGCGCGTGCGTGACGACGGTCTCGCAGTCCGACTACCGGTCATCGATGGCGATGCTCGCCGATGTGGCCGGCGCGCACGGCGGAACGATGCTCGACGACCTCGCCTGGTTCTGCGTCGACGGCCGGTGCCCCGCCTTCGCCGGAGACACCCTGGTCAAGCGGGACACGTGGCACCCGATCAGCACCTACGTGCTGCGGCTGGTTCCCGCCATGCGCGAGGCCTTCGCGAGCGTGCTCGCGGGGTGAGCGGCACCGGTCGGGCGGCCCGGCCGAGCGCGCTCAGTCGGCCTGCGCTGGCACCGCGTTCGAGACCTGGATCATCTCCTCGCGCGGCACGACCTTGATCCGGGCGCGGCCCTGCTCGGCGCCGAGCGCCTGCTCGTGCGCGTCGAGGTTGTGCCAGCCGTCGAGATTCGTGTACTCCACACCCCGCTCGCGCAGCAGGTTCTCCACAGATTCCTCGGAGGGGTCTGTGGGGGACCACCAGTTGCCCTGATCGTTGATCACGTGCTTGATCGTCTCCATGGCATCCGACTTCGTGTGGCCGATGAGCCCGACCGGGCCCCGCTTGATCCACCCCGTCGCGTAGACGCCGTACATGCGCTCGTTGTCGTCCGGCCGCAGCACCTGCCCCTCGTGATTCGGGATGACGCCGTGCCGGGCGTCGAACGGGATGTCGGCCAGCGGCGAGCCGAAGTAGCCGACCGCCCGGTACAGGGCCTGCACCTCCACCTCGCGGATCTCGCCCGTGCCGCGCACACCGCCCTCGCCGTCCGGCTCGGTGCGCTCGTACCGGAACGCCTTCACCCGGCCGTCCTCGTCGCCCACGACCTCCAGCGGCTTGGCGTAGAAGTGCAGGTGCAGCCGGCGGGAGGCCGAGCCGACCTCGCGCGTACGCCACTGCTGCAGCACGCGGTCGATCACCATGACCTGCTTGTTGCTCGCGATCGCGGCCTTCGACTGCTCGTCGTAGTCGAAGTCCTCGTCGTACAGGATCATGTCGACGTCGCGCAGCTCGCCGAGCTCGCGCAGCTCCAGCGGGGTGAACTTCACCTGCGCCGGGCCGCGGCGGCCGAAGACGTGCACGTCGGTGACCGGCGACTCCTTGAGGATCTCGTACACGTTGTCCGGGATCTCGGTCGGCAGCAGGTCGTCGGCGTGCTTCGCGAGCATCCGCGAGATGTCGAGCGCGACGTTGCCGTTGCCGATGACGGCGACGGACTGCGCCTCCAGCGGCCAGGTGCGCGGCACATCCGGGTGCCCGTCGAACCAGCTCACGAACTCCGCGGCGCCGTACGAGCCCTCCAGGTCGATGCCCGGGATGTCGAGCGGCGCATCGCGCACGGCTCCGGTCGCGAAGATCACGGCGTTGTAGTGCCGCTTGAGGTCGTCCAGCGTGATGTCGGTGCCGTAGTTCACGTTGCCGAAGATCCGGATGTCGCCGCGGTCGAGCACCTCACGAAGAGCGGTGATGATGCCCTTGATGCGCGGGTGGTCGGGCGCGACGCCGTACCGCACGAGCCCGTACGGGGCCGGAAGCTGCTCGAACAGGTCGATGGAGACGTCGAAGCTGCGTTCCGCCCTGAGCAGGATGTCGGCGGCGTAGATGCCCGCCGGGCCGGCGCCCACGATGGCCAGTCGGAGTTTGGTCATGCGTTGATTCCTTCGTGCTCAGCTGGATCGTTCGACGATGGTGTCGGCGAAGCGCACCAGCGCCTTCTTGACGGGCCCGTCTGGCAGCGGCGCGAGCGCGTCGACCGCCTCGTGCGCCCAGCGGTGCGCCTCCTCCAGGGTCTGCTGCGTCACCTCGTGCTCGCGCAGCGCCGCGATGGCCGCCGTCGCCTCCGGCGTCGCCGGCCCCTCGTCGGCGGTGCCGATGACGTCGCGCTCGAGCCGCTCCAGCAGCTCGGCGGCCTCCGGATCGGTCGCACTGCGCTCCCGCAGCCGCAGCACCGGGAGGGTCGCGACGCCCGCGCGGAGGTCGTTGCCCGGGGTCTTGCCGGTCTCCTCGACACCCTTCGGCGACAGGTCGATGACATCGTCGATGATCTGGAACGCGACGCCGATCTTCTCGCCGAACGTCACCACCGGCTGCTCGTACTCCTCCGGCGCGCCCGAGAAGACGACCCCCATCTGCGCGGCCACGGCGATCAGCGAGCCGGTCTTGTCCTCCAGCACGCGGATGTAGTGCCCGACCGGGTCCTCGCCCTCCTGCGGGCCGATGGTCTCGTGCAGCTGGCCGAGGCAGAGCCGTTCGAAGGTGTCGGCCTGCAGCTGGATCGCGCGCTCGCCGAGCGCGGAGACCAGCTTGCTGGCCCGCGCGAACAGCAGGTCGCCGGTGAGCACGGCGACCGAGTTGCCCCAGACGAACTGCGCGGTCGGCACACCGCGGCGCATCTGCGAGTCGTCCATGACGTCGTCGTGATAGAGGGAGGCGAGGTGCGTGATCTCGACGGCGCGCGCCGCCTGCAGGACCTCCGGGGTGGCGCCGTTGCCGAGCTGGGCGGCGAGCAGCGTCAGCATCGGCCGGACCCGCTTGCCGCCCGCCTCGAGCAGGTACCGCGCGGTGACGTCGGCGAGGTTGTCGGCGAACCGCATCTCGCGGTGCAGCCCCTCCTCGACCTCGGCGAGCCCCGCGTCGACGGCGGCGGCGAGCTCGCGGTCCTCCCCGCGGATGAAGATCCGCTCGGTGAGGCCCAGCTGGCTGGTCAGCGACGGCGGCCGCCGCACAGCCGGAACACTACGTGGCACTACTCCCCCTCGGACGGGACGGACGTCGGGCGCCCTGCGGGCCCCGCGGACTCTTCGGAGCGCGCACCCCCGCCGGATGCCGCCGCGGGCTTCGCGGAGGCGGGCTTGGACTTCGCGGAGGCGGGCTTGGGCGTGGCCGGTGCTGCCTTCGCCGCGGCGGGCTTCACGGTGGTCGGCTTAGCCGCGGTCGGCGTGGCGGAGGCTGGCGCAGCAGCGCTCGGCTTGGTGGAGGCGGCCGGCTTCGGTTTCGCGGTGGCCGCGGCCGCGGGCTTCGGCTTGGCGGGAGTCGCGGCCTCGGGCTTGGCTGCGGCCGGCTTCTTCGGGCCGGCCGTACCGGGCTTCGAGGCGGGCGCAGCCTTCTCAGCGGGCGCAGCCTTCTCAGCGGGCGCAGCCTTCTCAGCGGGCGCAGGCTTCTCAGCGGGCGCAGCCTTCTCAGCGGGCGCAGCCTTCTCGGCGGGGTCGGGCTTCGAGGCGGGCGCAGCCTTCTCGGCGGGCACCTGCCGCTCGGCGGGCGCCGCCGTCGCGGCCGCCGTGGGTGCCGTCGCGCGCTCCGGCTTCCAGCCGCGGTGCAGGGCGACGATGCCGGCGGTCAGGTTGCGCCAGGCGACGCGCTCGAAGCCGGCGTCGCGCAGCCAGGCGGCGAGGGCGGGCTGGCTCGGCCAGGCCTGGATGGACTCCATCAGGTACTCGTAGGCGGCCGGGTTCGAGCTGGCGGCCCTTGCGAGGAGGGGCATGCCGTACTTGAGGTAGAGGCCGTAGCCGGCGCGCAGGGGCGCGAGCGGCGGGCGCGAGAACTCGCAGATCACGACGCGGCCGCCCGGCTTGGTGACGCGGTAGAACTCGGCGAGCGCCTTCTGCGGGTCGACGATGTTGCGGAGGCCGAACGAGATCGTGACCGCGTCGAACGTGTCGTCGTCGAACGGGAGGGCCGTCGCGTCCGCCTGCACGAAGCTGACGAACGGGTTGCCGGCCTGGCGCTGCCTGCCGACCTCGATCATCCCCTCGGAGAAGTCGGCGGCGACCACGCTCGCCCCGTTGCGGGCCAGTGCCGCGCTCGAGGTGCCGGTGCCGGCCGCGACGTCGAGGATGGTCTCGCCGGCCTGCGGCGCGACGGCTCGCGTCGTCGCCACTCGCCAGAGGGCCGCGTTCCCCATCGAGAGGACGGTGTTGGTCCGGTCGTAGTGGGTCGACACCTCGTCGAACATGGCGGCGACCTGGGCGGGCTGCTTGCTGAGGTCGGCCTTACTCACCCCACCAGCTTAGGCTGCCCCGCAGAACACGTGCATTTCCGCGCGTGCGCGCGGGCCACACCGGCAGCGCACGCTCAGCCGGCACGCATCGGGCCCACAGTTCCGCGGGCGTAGGCTGGTCCGGTGACAGCACCAGCGACCACGCGACGAGCGACGGACGTGACGGCTCTCTCGGTCGAGACCACCCCGCTCGACGACGTCCGCCAGCTCATCCCCTTCCTCGACTCCCGCCACCCCCTCGTGTGGCTCCGCAAGGGCGAGGGGATCGCCGGGATCGGCGAGGCGCTGCGGCTGGAGTTCACCGGGCCCGACCGCATCCGCGACGCCTCCCGGGTCTGGCGCGAGACGGCCTCCCTCGCCACGGTCGACGACGCGGTGCGCACCCCGGGCACCGGCCTGGTCGCCTTCGGGACCTTCGCGTTCGCCGACGACAGCGCCGCGACGAGCACGCTGATCGTGCCCGAGATCGTCCTCGGCCGCCGCGGCGGCCGCAGCTGGATCACCCGCATCCGTCGCACGGACAGCGCGCCCGACGGAGCACCCGACACGACCGGCGGCGGCACCCCCCATGCTGACGCCACCCGCGCCGACGCCACCCGCGCAGCGGCACGGCGCCCCGCCACGATCGCGGCCCTCCCTCAGCCCACCGCCTTCGGCGACGAGTACCGGCTCAGCCTGCTGCCGGGCGCGATGGGCCGCGAGGGCTACAAGGCGGCGGTCGCGTCCGCCGTCGAGCGGATCCGCGAGCACGGGCTGTCCAAGGTCGTCCTCGCGCGCGACCTCGGCGGCCACCTCCCCCTCGAGTCCGACGTCCGGCGGGCGCTGGTGGAGCTCGCGCTCGGCTATCCGGAGTGCTGGACCTTCGCCGTCGACGGCCTCCTCGGCTCCTCCCCCGAGACGCTGGTCCGCGTCCACCACGGCACCGTCACCGCCCGCGTGCTCGCCGGGACCGTCTCGCGCGGACGCGACGCCGCGTCGGATGCCGAGGCTGCAGCCTCCCTGCTCTCCAGCACGAAGGACCAGGACGAGCACCGCTTCGCCGTCACCAGCGTGCTCGACGCCCTGCGCCCGCACAGCGGCGACCTCGACGCCAGCGACGCCCCCTTCACCCTCAAGCTGCCGAACCTGTGGCACCTCGCGACGGACATCGCCGGGATGCTGAGCGACGGCTCCAGCTCGCTCGACCTGGCCGAGGCCCTCCACCCGACCGCCGCCGTGGCCGGGACGCCGCGCGAGGACGC
Source organism: Leifsonia sp. KNZ12-8B (assembly GCF_056755495.1). NCBI lineage: Bacteria > Bacillati > Actinomycetota > Actinomycetes > Micrococcales > Microbacteriaceae > Leifsonia > Leifsonia sp. KNZ12-8B. The sequence continues at coordinate 3,735 of NZ_JBPGXM010000113.1, read as the reverse complement.
ACTGGCGCTCATCCACGAGCTCGAGCCGTTCGACCGCGGCCGCTACGCCGGGCCCGTCGGCTGGGTCGGCGGCGACGGGGACGGCGAGTGGGCGATCGCCCTCCGCTGCGCGCAGCTCACCGACGACGGCGACCTCACCGCGTACGCGGGCGCGGGCATCGTCGCCGATTCCGACCCCGAGCGCGAGCTCGCCGAGACCACCATGAAGTTCCGCCCGGTGGTGGAGGCGTTCGGCTAGACGCGTCAGGAGGCCGCGAGCCGCGCCCTCTGCTCCTCGACGTCGTAGTCCGCCGTCGGCCACTCCAGGTTCAGCGACTCGAGCGCGTCGATGAGCAGGTGCTGCACCGCGATGCGCGCGTACCACTTGTGGTCGGCGGGCACGACGTACCAGGGCGCGTACGGCGTCGTGGTGCGGTCGAACACGAGCTGGTACGCCTCCTGGTAGTCGTCCCAGCGCAGCCGCTCGTCCACGTCGGCCGGGTTGAACTTCCAGTGTTTGGCCGGCTCGTCGAGCCGCGCCTCCAGGCGAGCGCGCTGCTCGTCCTTGCCCAGGTGCAGCATCACCTTGACGATCGTCGTGCCGCTCTCGGACACCTCCCGCTCGAAGTCGTTGATCGCGCGGTAGCGGCGCTCGATCTCGTCCGGGGATGCGAGCTCGTGCACGCGGGCGACGAGCACGTCCTCGTAGTGCGAGCGGTCGAAGACGCCCACCTCGCCGGCCGCGGGCAGCCGTTTCTCGACGCGCCAGAGGAAGTCGTGCGCGAGCTCCTCCTGCGTCGGCTTCTTGAAGCCGGCGTACCGCACACCGCCCGGGTTCATCGCCCCGACCACGTGCGAGACGATGCCGCCCTTGCCCGCCGTGTCCATCGCCTGCAGCACCAGCAGGACACTGCGCCGCTCGCCGTGCGTCCCCGCGGCGAACAGGCGCTCCTGCAGGTCGGCGAGGATGCCCGCGCCCTCGGCAAGCGCGCGCTCACCGTCCTTCTTCTTGCCGTCGAAGCCGGGCGTCGCCCCGGTGTCGCGGTCGGCCAGCCGGAAGTCGCCGGCGACCCGCAGCAGTTCGTCGGGATCGGTCGTCCAGTACGTCTCGCGCCCCACAGCGCCTCCTCCGCCGGACGGGATGCCCGGAACGCGGCCCATGGTAGCCCCCGCCCGCCATCGGCACCGCAGCAGCGGGGCCGGCGCCACCGCCTCCCCGCGCGCAGCGCACGCCGCCGCACCCGCGCACGCCAGCGCGCGTCACCGCACCCGCGCGCACCTACCGCACCCGGGCGACGTCGAGCACGGGCTCGAAGGCGTCCGGCGGGTGCAGCACGACCACCGGCGCGGTGCCGCCCGGGAAGAGCCGGGTCACCTCGGCCGGGTCGGCGCGGTCGTCCACGGTGATGTCGATCGACTCGCGCCAGCGGCCGTCGGCCAGGCGCTGCACCGTCGCCTCCCACGTGATCCCGGGCGTGCGGCGGGCCTGCAGCCTTAGGTGCACGCCGACCGCGCGGCGCCGCGCCAGCAGCGAGAGCAGTCCGCGGTACACCGCGGTGCGTCCGGCGGACACCAGCCACGGATCCAGCTCGCGTACGAGGATGTCGGCATTCCAGAGGATCGTCGTCGCGAAGCCGGCGCGCGACTGGTAGACGTCGACCGCGTACACGCCCGGGAGGCGGCGGACGGTCTGCCGCAGCGTCCCGCGCGTGATGCCCTCCTCGACCGTGCTGTGCAGGTACAGCGGCACGGCCGGGCGCGGGGGCAGCCCGCCGGCCCGCTGCGCGGCACGGTCGTCGATGCGGTGCCGCGCCCCGAAGAACGGCCGCAGGCCGCTCAGCAGGTCGGCGACGCTCGCATCCGGCGGCTCCGCCTCGATCGCGGCGGCGGTGTCGGCGTACGCCGTCGACTGGTGCAGCGCGCCGATCCGGAAGCCGACGGCGAGGGGAGGCCCTGCCTTGACCGTCAGGAACGGCCGCTCGCGACACTCCCGCGCCTCCACCCGCACCGCCGGACCGCCCGCCGGGCCCGTTGCCGGACCACCCGGCCACCGCACCGGGTTCTCGCGCCCCTCGATGCGCGGTACCGGGTCGAGCACGTGCTCCAGGGCCAGCACCGCCACCGACTCCGGGACCGGCAGCCGGCCGAGCGGCGCGCCCGCCACGACGAGGTGGGTCACGGCGAGGCCGGCGCGCGCCGCCCGCACGGCCGTCTGGGCCGCGGCCATGCCGCCGAGGCTGAATCCGGCGAGCAGCACCGGCTCGCCCGGTCGGATGCCCGCCTCGTCCATCGCGCGCAGCGCCGCCCTGGTGAGCGTAGCCTCCTCGTCCCCGCCGATCACGAGGTCGGCGGTGAGGTCGTTGGGAGCAGCACCGGCGCGCGGGTGCCACGACCGGGTGCTCGGGAGCTGCACGATCCAACGGACCGCGCCGGCCGCCTCCTCGCACCGCACGATGCGGATGAGTGCCGTGTCCGGCCGGTCGTCGAGGTCGGGGTCGCAGAGGTCGTCGATCTCGCGCTGGCTGACCAGGAGCTCGCGCAGCGAGCCGATCGCACGGCGGCGCATCGCGCCCGCGGCGATGCCCGGCTGACCGAGCGGGTCGGGCACCGGGCCGAGCGGGAGGCCGAGGAGTCCGGCCGGCACGTCGGCGAGGCCGGGCGTCGGCTCGTACTCGTCCGGCGCGTGCGGGTCGCTCCACCAGTCGAGCACGTCGCGGATGAGCGGGAAGGCGAGCGCCAGCAGCTCGTCGTAACCGGTCAGCACCGTGTCCTGGCCGTCGCGCAGCAGCCCGCGGCGCCTCCCGAGCCCGACCACCTTGCGCAGGAGGCCCGCGATCGTGAACACGGCGACGTACGGGCGCGCCCGCCACCGCGGCAGCACGAGGCCCAGCACGCTCACCAGGAGGGCGAGCGGGCCGAGCAGCAGACTCGCGACCCGCGCCGCCCCGCCGATCGTCCGCGGGACCAGCGCCAGGTACAGGCCGCTGAACGCGACGCGTCTCCCCCGCCTGGTCCGCGTCGGGCGCGGCTCGAACGGATACGGGATGCGGCGCGCCCGCTGCACCGCCGCCCACGCCCCGGCGGCGACCACGCCGATCAGCCGCGCGACGAGGGTCACGACCGCCGCGACGACACCCAGCGCCAGCAGCACGAGCCCGAGGACGAGCGCCAGCGGCGCGCCGACCACCAGCCCCGCGACCAGAGCGAGGCGGCCTCCCGCGGACCGCCCCCGCCAGACACGCGGTGGCAGCTGGGGCAGCATGCGGTCAGCCTAACCCCGGCTCCGGACACGCCCTCCGGCGGCGCGACGACACCGCGACCGACGCCGCGACCCCGCCGGGCCGCTATCGCCCCGTAGCCAGGAGGCCCCTCCCGGCGCTACCGTGTGGCCCACCGAGCGAAGGGGACCTGTGATGACCGGATTCTGGAACTTCTTCTGGCTGATGTTCTGGGCGTTCGCCTTCGTCGCCTACCTGATGGTGCTGTTCACGATCCTCATCGACATGTTCCGCGACGAGACCCTCAACGGCTGGTGGAAGGCGGTGTGGGTGGTCTTCCTGATCTTCGTCCCGTTCCTCACCGCGCTGGTCTACCTCATCGCCCGCGGCCGCGGCATGGCCGAGCGGAACGCCCGGCAGCGGCAGACTGTGCGGGAGGACGACAACTGGGGCGCCCATCCGACCGCGTCCGCGACGCCCGCCGCCGACATCGCGAGCGCGCAATCGCTGCTGGACAAGCTGTCTCTTATACACATCT
>NZ_JBPGXM010000112.1:0-12370 GCF_056755495.1 Leifsonia sp. KNZ12-8B | reverse complement strand
GCCGCTAGGGTGGCGGGATGGAGGCGACGAGCGACCGCGTGCGCTGGTCGGAGCTGCCCGTCGCCCTCGTCGCCCGCATCGGGGAGGCGCTCGGCGCTCCCGTGGCGGAGGCGTCCGATCAGCGGGCCGGGTACTCCCCCGGGGTCGCCGCGCGCATCGGAACGGCCGCCGGCCGGCGGGCGTTCGTGAAGGCGGCTCCGGAGCGGCTGGGCCGGGCGGCGGACTTCTACCGCCGTGAGGCGGAGGTGCTGGCGCTGCTGCCCGCCGGTGTTCCGGCACCCGGGCTGGTCGGAACCGTCGCCGAGCACACGGACGGGGACGACTGGTTCGCGCTGATCACCGAGGAGGTCGATGGCCGGCACCCCGCCGCGCCGCCGGCGACGGCCGACCTCGTTGCGATCCTCGACGTCGTCGCAGCCGCGCCACGCGCCGCCGGGCTGCCCCTCCCTCCGCTCAGCGACGGCATCGGCGTGGAGTCGTGGCCGGCGCTCGTGGCGGACCATCCGTCGGCTCTCCGCCCGGTCGAGCTCACGCACGCGACGCGCCTCGACCGGATCACGCGGGAGGTGTCGCCGCACCTGGTCGGCGACCGGCTGGTGCACCTCGACACGCGCTCCGACAACGTGCTCCTCGACGGCTCCGGACGCGCGTGGCTGGTGGACTGGGCGTGGGCGAGCATCGGTGCGAACTGGATCGACGGCTTCACCGCCCTCCTCGATGCGCGGCTCAACGGCTCGCCGGACACGGATGAGCTGCTCGGCCATCCGCTCTTCGACCAGGTCGAGCCGCGAGCGATCGATGCGCTGCTGGCTGCACTGGCCGGCGGCTTCCGGCTCAACTCGCTGCAGCCGGCGCCGCCGCGGATGCCCGCGCTGCGCCCGTTCCAGGCCGCGCAGGCCGACGTCGCCCTGGACTGGCTGATCGCCCGCGGCGCGCTGGACTGACCGCGACGGCGTGCCGATTTGGCGCGAATCGTGGTTATGGAGGCCGTATAACCGCGATTTGGCGCAAATGTCGGCGCGGGCACCGAGCCGCACCGCGTCGGCGGGGACGAAGCGCCGCCCTCAGGAGGCGGGCACCCGCGTCACCGCGCGCCCGTGCAGCGGCTGCACCGGGCGGTGGTTGTCCGGGTAGGCGGCCGTCAGCTCCTGCAGCTGCACCTCCGAGAGGGTGGCGGTCGAGAGGTACACGTTCCACTGCACGCCCTCGGTGCACGGCGGCGTGGTCAGCGAGCCCTCGTACTGCGCGCTCGCCGAGCCGCGGGGAAGCAGCGACGTCGGGTCGATCGGGTGGTCGAGCCCGGCCTCCTCGGCAGGCTTCGGAATGGCGTCGAGCAGCTGCGTCAGCGCCGCGTTCTCGGCGCCCGGCTGGAGGAGGACGGCCAGCACGACCACCTGCCCCTTCTTCGACTTATGGACGAGGTGGAGCTCCGCGGCCGCGTGCTCGCCGTCGACCGTGTGCTCGCTGCCGACGTGGAAGTGGAACTGCTGGAGGAAGTACCGCGTGCCGTCGAGGACGATCGAGTCGGCGGTGAGGTCGGTCGGCACCGCCTCCACCGTGTGACCGGTGTTCTCGACGGTGAACGCCGTGGGCCGGTAGTCGATCCGCACGGCCATCGCGGAGGTCCCGGCCGTGAGCGAGCGGGTGACGATGTCGATCGGCGACTCGTGCGACGCGCTGGTGTCACGGCAGGTCTTCGCGACGGCGTCCCAGTGGGCCGGACCGTTCACGCCGTCGTAGGACCAGGTGCTCGCCGAGGGCGCCGGAGTGGCGGAGGCGCTCCCCGGGGCCGCCGCCGTCGGTCCTGCGCACGCGGTGAGCGCCAGCGCGACACCGCCCACGACGGCGAGCGAGCGCGCGACACGGCGACGGGCGGAGGAGCGCGCGGCGGGGCGCGCGGCGAGGCGGGAGGAAATGCTGGGGCACGGCTGAACGATCATGGCATCAAAAATATCAGATGCCGCTGATGTTCCTCACCCAGGAGGCGCTACTCCTGCCGCCCCGGGTCCCCGTATGACACGAGCCGCTCGTACTCGGCGTCCGGCCCGGGCTCGCAGCCGTCGGAGGAGGCGTCAGAGCCGTCGTCCGTGGCGGCGATGGTCGCCTCAGGGCGCTCCAGGAGGTTCTTGCCGAGGTGGTGCGCGTCCGGCAGCTCGATCGGGTACTTGCCGGTGAAGCACGCCGTGCAGAGTCGCTCGCGCGGCTGCTCGGTCGCTCCGATCATGCCGTCCTCCGAGAGGTAGCCGAGGCTGTCGGCGCCGATCGACTGACGCACCTCCTCCACCCCCAGGCCGGTCGCGATGAGCTCGGCGCGCGAGGCGAAGTCGATGCCGTAGAAGCAGGGCCAGGTGATGGGCGGGCTGGAGATGCGCACGTGCACCTCGGCTGCCCCGGCCTCCCGCAGCATCGACACCAGCGCGCGCTGCGTATTGCCGCGCACGATGGAGTCGTCGACGACCACCAGGCGCTTGCCCTTGATGACCTCCTTGAGCGGGTTCAGCTTGAGCTTGATGCCGCGCTGGCGGATGGTCTGCGACGGCTGGATGAAGGTGCGGCCGACGTACGAGTTCTTGACCAGGCCCTGCCCGAAGGGGATGCCGGACGCCTGCGCGTAGCCGATGGCGGCGGGCGTGCCGGACTCGGGCGTCGGGATGACGAGGTCGGCCTCCACCTCGTGCTCGCGAGCCAGCTGGCGACCCATCTCGACCCGCGCCTCGTAGACGCCGCGGCCCGCGATGGTGGTGTCGGGACGCGCGAGGTAGACGTACTCGAAGACGCAGCCCGCGCGCTTCTCGGCGGCGAAGCGGCTGCTGCGCAGGCCGTTCTCGTCGATGGCGATCAGCTCGCCCGGCTCGATCTCGCGCACGAAGCTGGCGCCGACGATGTCGAGCGCGGCGGTCTCCGACGCGACGACCCAGCCGCGCTCCAGGCGGCCGAGCACCAGCGGGCGCACGCCCTGCGGGTCACGAGCGGCGTACAGGGTGTGCTCGTCCATGAAGACCAGGCAGAAGGCCCCGCGCAGCCGCGGCAGCACCTCCAGCGCCGTCGCCTCGAGGGTGTGGTCGAGGTCGCCGGTCAGCAGTGCGGTCACGACGGCGGTGTCGGTCGTGTTGCCGCGCGAGAGCTCGCCGTCGAACGCGGGATAGCGCTCGTGCACGAGGTCCATCAGCTCGGCGGTGTTGGTCAGGTTGCCGTTGTGGCCCAGGGCGACCGTGCCGCTGGAGGTGCGGCCGAGCGTCGGCTGCGCGTTCTGCCAGCTGGAGGCTCCGGTCGTCGAGTAGCGCGTGTGCCCGACGGCGATGTGGCCCGGGAGGGAGTTGAGCGCGTTCTCGTTGAACACCTGCGAGACCAGGCCCATGTCCTTGTAGATCAGGATCTTGGAGCCGTCGCTGGTCGCGATGCCCGCCGACTCCTGCCCGCGGTGCTGCAGCGCGTAGAGGCCGAAGTAGCTGAGCTTGGCGACCTCCTCGCCGGGCGCCCAGACGCCGAAGACGCCGCACGCGTCCTGGGGTCCCTTCTCGCCGGGCAGCAGATCGTGACTGAGAAGACCGTCGCCACCGGCCACGGGGAACCCCTTTCTCGAGGTGTTCTGGGGATGTTCAGCTCTCGACGGGAGGGCGGGCGGTTCCGGGGTCGTCCCCCGCCGCCTGATCGGCCGCGGGCTCCTCGCCCTGCTCCGTGTCGCCCTGCTCCGACTCTTCGGGGACGTGCACGTCGATTCTATCCGCCCGCACGTCGCGCGCCCTCCGCGCGTTCGCACGGTCGACGGCGAGCGCGACGACGGCTCCGAGCGCGACGCCGACGGCCACGCCGATCGCCAGGAGGAAGCCGAAGACGGCGCCGCGGTCGTAGGCGGGGTTCTCCGGGAAGGCGAAAGTCAGGATGAGCGCGACGATCGCGAACAGGATCGCGCCGGTGAGCATGAACCGGAAGTAGCGCGGCGACCGGTGCACGCGCACCTGCGTCTCGGTGACGGTGGCGCCTTCTTCCGGGTCGTTGGTCATGCGTTCATTGTCCCAGATGGAGGCTGGGCGCACGCCGGGCCGGTCGGCGGCCGTCGGGCAGCGGTGAGCGGCGGGCGGGCTCGTCAGAAGCGCAGCGGGAGGAGGCCCTCCAGGGAGGCGCGCTGCCCGGAGGCGTGCACGGCTCCCGACGCGATCCCCTCGTCCCAGCTCAGCTCGCCCGCGGCGAGCGCCAGCCACGTTGCCGGGTCGGTCTCGATCACGTTGGGCGGGGTGCCGCGGGTGTGGCGCGGGCCGGGGATGCACTGGACGGCGCCGAACGGCGGCACCCGCACCTCCACCGTGTTGCCGGGCGCGCGCTCGGCGAGCAGCTGGAGGAGGTAGCGGACGGCGGTGGCGGTCGTCTCGCGCGGGGCGTCGCCGGCGCGGGCCGCCCGCACGGCGGAGCCGCCCTCGGCGTCGGGGATCTTCGCTCGGGCCATGCGGCCATCCTCCCACCGGTCCGGCGGACCGTCCGGGGACGCGGACGCGGGCGGCGGCCTCCACCCGACCTCTAGCATGGTTCGCGTGAAGATCCTCGTCCTCGGTTCCGGTGCCCGTGAGCACGCCATCATCACCGCACTCCTGGCGGAGGAGGCGGGCCACGAGATCGTCGCCGCCCCCGGCAACGCCGGCATCGCGGCCGACGTGACGGTCGAGCCCGGACTCGACCCGCTCGACAGCGTCGCGGTCACCGAGTACGCCATCGAGCACGGCATCGAGCTCGTCGTGATCGGGCCGGAGGCTCCGCTCGTGGCCGGGGTGGCCGACCCGCTGCGCACGCGCGGCATCCCGGTGTTCGGCCCGGGCAAGGCGGCCGCGCAGCTGGAGGGGTCGAAGGCGTTCGCCAAGCGGATCATGGAGGCGGCGGGCGTCCCGACCGGGCGTGCGGTGCGCGCGGCGACCATCGCCGAGGCGGAACGCGCGCTCGACGACCTGGGCGCTCCGTACGTCGTCAAGGCCGATGGGCTCGCGGCCGGCAAGGGCGTGCTGGTCACCTCCGACCGCGCCGCCGCGCTCGACCACGCGACGCAGTACCTCCGGCACGGCAGCGTGCTCGTGGAGGAGTTCCTCGACGGGCAGGAGGTGTCGCTGTTCCTCGTCAGCGACGGGCACGACGTGCTCCCGCTCAGCCCCGCGCAGGACTACAAGCGGCTGCTCGACGGGGACGCCGGACCCAACACCGGCGGCATGGGCGCGTACTCGCCGCTGCCGTGGCTGCCCGACTCGTTCGTCGACGAGGTCATCGACACGATCGCGCTGCCGACCGTGCGGCAGCTCGCGCGTGAGCAGACGCCGTTCATCGGCCTCCTCTACTGCGGGCTCATCGTGACCGACCGCGGCATCCGGGTGATCGAGTTCAACGCGCGGTTCGGCGACCCCGAGACGCAGGTCGTGCTGCCGCGGCTCGTCACGCCGCTGTCGTCGCTGCTGTACGCCGCCGCGACCGGCGCGCTGGCGGGCATGCCGCGACCCGAGTTCGCGCTGGACACCGCTGTGACGGTCGTGCTCGCGAGCGAGGGGTACCCGGAGGCGCCGCAGACCGGGCGGCCGATCACCGGGCTGGCGGAGGCCGGGGCGGTGCCCGAGGTCACGATCGCGCACGCCGCGACGGCCCTCGACTCGGCGACCGGCGGGCTCGTCGCGACCGGCGGGCGGGTGCTCTCCGTGGTCGCGCGGGGGACGACGTTCGCCGAGGCGCGCGACCGCGCCTACGAGGCCGTGTCGCGCATCCACCTGCCCGGAGCGCAGTACCGCACCGACATCGCGGCCCGCGTCTCGTAGCCTCCCGCGCCCCCGCAGCCGCCGACTACAGGAAAAATGTCGGCTCGTCGGCCGAAAGGCGGCATTTTTCCTGTGCTCGGCGGCTGGCGTGCCCGGTCAGGCGAGCAGGCGGGTGAGGAAGGCGTTGCGGAAGCGGTAATCCGGGTCGAGGCGGTCGGCCAGGGCCCGGAAGTCCGCCAGGCGCGGGTAGAGGGTCGGGACGACGCCGTCGCGGTCGAGGTACAGCTTGCCCCAGTGCGGGCGGGCGCCGAGCGGGAGCAGGGCCTCCTCGAGGGCCGGGAGCACCGCCTCCACGCCCTCCTGGTCGCGCAGCCAGGTGAAATGGAGGCCGACGGCGTCGGTGTCGTAGGCGCTCGACAGCCACAGCCCGTCGCGCGCCACCGTGCGGATCTCGCTCACCTGCAGCACGGGCGCGATCAGCGGGCCGAGCGCGCGCACGGCCTCGATCGCCTCCACCGCCCGCGCCCGAGGGACGAGGTACTCGGACTGGATCTCGGCGCCGTTGGACGGGGTGAACTCGAACCGGAAGTGCGCGAGCCGCTCGCTCCACGGGCCGACGACACCGAGCTGCTGGGTGGTGTTGCGCACATCCATCGCCGGGATCATGTGCCGCGCCTCGGTGAGCGCCGGGGCGCCGAAGAAGTCGTCGCCCACCGCGGGCTCCACGCCGTCGAGCTCCTTGATCCAGGCGAGGTCGACCGCCGGCTCGTCCCAGGTCGTGAAGAGCGAGACGCTGTACGCGGCGGACGTGAGCTCGTCGAACCGGCCGGTCACCGCCTCCCAGGGCACGCCCCCGAACAGCCGCTGCCGGGCGTCGTACGTCGGCCGGATGTCGAGGGTCACCTCGGTGACGATCCCGAGCGCGCCCAGCGAGACCACCGCACCGTCGAAGCCCTCGTCGCCGCGGCGCAGCTCCACCACGTCGCCGCCGGCGGTGAGGATGCGCAGCCCGGCGACCGCGGTCGCGAGGTTGCCGTTGCGGTCGCCCGAGCCGTGGGTCGCGGTGGCGATGGCCCCCGCCACCGAGATGTGCGGGAGGGACGCGAGGTTGTGCAGCGCCCATCCCGCCGCCTGCAGCTCGCGCGCCAGATCGCCGTAGCGCACGCCGCCGCCCACGGAGACCGTGCGGGCGTCGCCGTCGATGCGGATGTCGGCGGGGAGGCCGGCGGTGCTGACGAGCAGCTCGTCGTCGTCGGCGAGGTCGTTGAAGGAGTGCCGGCTGCCGAGGGCGCGCACCGACCGGGCCGAGACCACGAGGTCGCGCAGCTCGTCGACGCTCGCCGGGTGCGCGATGCGCTTCGCGCGGTACTCGTAGTTGCCTGCCCAGTTCAGCTCGCCCACGCGGACCTCCTCGCGACCGGCGTCCGTCGCCGGATCGTCCGTTCAGTCTAGGGAGGCCGCGGCCCGGTCGCGGCGCGGCCGCGGCCGCCGGAGAACCCTCTTGCCGCACCGCGAACGCCCCGCGTAAGGTCAGCGCCGAGCGAGGCCGGCGGTGGGCGCCGGACCCGGGTGAGGAGGGCCGTGATGGCCGAATTCGAGTACGGGCCGGCGGAGTTCATCGTGGCCCAGTTCGACAGCGATCGACCGTCCGCGGGCGTGGTGGAGGCCATCCTCGACCTCGTCCAGAGCGGCACCGTCCGGCTGCTCGACCTGCTGTTCGTCTCGCGGCGCGAGGACGGCACGATCGAGATCCTGGAGCTGGAGGAGATCGGGGACGAGATCGGGATGGCCGACGTCGAACTCGACGCGAGCGGCCTCGCCGGCAACGAGGATGTGGAGGCGATCGCCGAGCTCATCCAGCCGGGGACCACGGGCGCGGTGCTCGTCATCGAGCATCTGTGGGCCAAGACTCTCGCCAGCCGGTTCTTCGAGTCAGGCGGCGCGGTCGTGCACATGGAGCGCATCCCGGCGCCGGTCGTCAACGCGGTGGTCGCCGGCACGTTCGACGACCTGCTGAGCGACGCCGACGACGGCGACGACGGTGCCGTGTACGCGGAGGGCGAGCAGGCGGCCGCGCAGGAGCAGTCGGGGTCGTCGGCCCGCGATCAGCAGGAGGGCACGCCGGCCACCGCCGGCTGAGCCGCAGAAGGCGAGGAGGAGACATGCCACTCAGGAGGATGGGCCGGCCCGGCCTGATCGGGATGGCCGCCCGCACGGCGGTCGTCGCCGGCACGGCCACGGCGGTGTCGGGGAGCGTCGCCCGGCACCAGCAGAACAAGCAGCAGGAGCAGTACGAGCAGCAGCAGTACGAGCAGCAGCAGGCGTACCAGCAGCAGCAGGCGATGGCGCAGCAGGCCGCGCAGGAGCAGGCCGCGCAGGAGCAGGCTGCCCAGCAGCAGGCGTACCAGCAGCAGGCAGCGCCTCCCGCAGCCTCCGCCGGCGGCGACATGATGGCGCAGCTGCAGCAGCTGGCGACGATGCACTCGCAGGGCATCCTGTCGGACGAGGAGTTCGCCACGGCGAAGGCCAAGCTGCTCGGCTGAGGACGCGGGCGGCCGCCGCGGGGCGGCCGTCCGCCAGCCCGTACGATGGTCGGGTGAGCGAACTGGCGGGCTGGATCCACACGTACTCGGGCAAGGTGCGGGACCTCTACGTGCCGGAGGGCGCCACCGGGCTCGACGACGCCGACGCCGTGCTGGTCGTCGCGAGCGACCGGGTGAGTGCGTTCGACCACGTGCTCGAGCCGGGCATCCCGGGCAAGGGCGAGCTGCTGACCACGCTGAGCCTGTGGTGGTTCGACCGCCTCGACGTGCCCAACCACCTGCTGCCCGACCACGGGCTCGACGGCGACCGCGTGGTGGAGCGCATCCCGGCCGAGGTCTCCGGCCGCGCGATGCTCGTGAAGCCGCTCGACATGTTCCCGATCGAGTGCGTCGTGCGCGGCTACCTCACCGGCAGCGGCTGGGCGGAGTACCGGGAGGCGCAGAGCGTGTGCGGCATCCCCCTCCCGGCCGGGCTGCAGAACGGGGACCGCCTCCCGGAGCCGATCTACACCCCCGCGTGGAAGGCGCCGCTCGGGCAGCACGACGAGAACATCAGCTTCGAGCGCACGGTCGAGCTGGTCGGCGCCGACGTGGCCGAGGACCTGCGACGGCTGTCCCTGCACGTGTACGAGCGCGGCGCGGCGATCGCGGAGGCGCGCGGCGTGATCATCGCGGACACCAAGTTCGAGTTCGGCGCCGACCGATCGACGGGCGAGATCACGCTGGCCGACGAGGTGCTGACGAGCGACTCCAGCCGGTACTGGGATGCGGAGGCGTACCGCACCGGCACGACGCCGGAGGAGCGGATGGCGAGCTTCGACAAGCAGATCGTGCGCGACTGGCTCGCCGCGAACTGGGACAAGACCGGCACGCCGCCCGAGCTGCCCGCCGACATCGTCGAGCGGACGGCCGCGCGCTACCGCGAACTCCTGGAACGCCTCTCGCGCCCCTGACGGTGCCCGCCAGCCCGCGAGCACAGGAAAGATGTCGCTCGAGGCGCCGATCCACGACACTTTTCCTGTGCTCGGCGGCTGCGGTAGCGTCGGGCGCGTGAATGGGAGCGGGCACGTGAGCGCGGCGACGGCGGCGGTGGCGGATGCGGCGGTGCGGCTGGGGGTCGTCGTCTCGACGGCGCCGGTCGGGCTCGTGCCGCTGCTGCCTGGGCGCCCCTTCTCCGGTCCGGCGGCGCCCGTGACGCACCTGGGCAGCGTCGACGTGCTGCTCGAGACCATCGACGACGCCCCTCCCGGAGCCGTGCTCGTCATCGACAACGGCGGCCGCGACGACGAGGCCTGCGTCGGCGACCTCATGCTGCTGGAGGCGGCGGAGGCCGGGATGAGCGGCGTCGTCGTGTGGGGCCGGCACCGCGACACGGCGCAGCTGCGCGAGATCGGGCTTCCGCTGTTCAGCCGCGGTCCGCACCCCTTCGGGCCGCGGCGCGTGCCGCCGGCCGGGACCGCGATGCGGAGCGCGTTCCTCGACGGCGTGCCGGTGTCGCCCGACGACTGGATCCTCGCCGACGACGACGGCGTGCTCGTCATCGGGCCCGAGCGGCGCGACGAGCTCTTCGAGACGGCCCTGCGCATCCAGGAGGTCGAGGGCGCCCAGTCCGAACGGATGCGGGCCGGCGCCTCCCTGCGTGACCAGCTCGACTTCCGGCGTTACCGCGAGCTGCAGGCGGCCGATCCGACGCTCACGCTGCGGCGCTACCTGGCCGAAACCGGCGGGGCGATCGAGACGTAGCCGCTCCGCAGAAATTTCGGGGCGTCGCGGCGCGTTGGATGCGGTATGCCCGAAACTCTGCCCGCCGCCTCCGCCATGGGTGCGGTCACCCTCCGCGTCGCCAACCTCGACGCGATGACCGCCTACTACCGCGACGCCGTCACCCTCACGGTCCAGGCCGCCGAGGGCGGGCGGGTCGTGCTGGGGCGCGACGGCGTGCCCTCGGTCATCCTGGAGCACGCTCCCGAGCTGCGCCATGCGGGGCCGCACGAGGCCGGGCTGTTCCACACCGCGATCCTCTTCGACACGCAGGAGGCGCTGGCAGCCGCGGTGTACTCCGTCGCCCGCCGCGCGCCCGGCACGTTCACGGGCAGCGCCGATCACCTGGTGAGCCAGGCGTTCTACTTCACCGACCCCGAGGGGAACGGCGTCGAGCTGTACTGGGACCGCGACCGCAGCCTGTGGAGCTGGACGCACGGCCAGGTCGAGATGGACACGCTGTACCTCGATCCGAACGGCTTCCTGCGCGAGCACCTCACCGACCGCGCAGCCGCCCTGGCGGAGGGCGAGCGGGCCTCAGGCGCGGCGGACCCGGCGGTGGAGCTGGGCGGTGCGTCGGTCGGGCACGTGCACCTCTCGGTCGGCGATGTCGCGACCGCGCGCTCCTTCTACGTCGACCGGCTCGGCTTCGAGACGACGGCGGCGCTCGGATCGTCCGCCCTGTTCGTCTCGGCGGGCGGCTACCACCACCACATGGCGATGAACACGTGGAACAGCCGCGGGGCCGGTCAGCGCCGGCTCGCGCTCGGGCTCGGCGAGGTGGTCATCCACGTGCCGACGGCCGACGACCTCGGCGAGCTGAGCGAGCGGATGCGGCACTATGGCGTTCAGGCGCGCGACGACGGCCGCTCGGTCGCGTTCGACGACCCGTGGGCGAACGCCGTGCGGGTCACCGCGGCGTAGCCGGCGCCGCGCCCGCCTCCCGGCCGAGTCGTGACGTGATGTCACGACTCGCGCCCGCAACCCGCATCTAGTCACGGGTCGGCAGAGCCCGCACCTCCTCCAGCCACGCGTCGAAGGTCTGCGTGCCGAGGCGGGCGTTCGGGCCGGCGAGGAGGGTGCCGTCGCGCAGCGCCCGGCCCCAGCGTCCCGGGAGCGGCACCGTCAGCACCCGGCCGTCATCGCCGGTCGCGGCCAGGTAGCGGCGGACGAGCGTCGGCATGTCCTCCACACGGGGCCCGGCGAGGTCGCCCGCGTCTCCGCGGGGTGCGCCCACGGCGAGTTCGGCCAGAGCGGCGCCGACCTCTGCAGCGGCGACCGGCTGGGAGGTCATGGCCGGCACGATCCGCAGCCGGCCGGGCTTGCCGCGGGAGGCGAGCTGCTGCGCGAACTCGTGGAACTGGGTGGCGCGGAGGATGCTCCAGCCCGTGCCCGACTCCCGCACGAGCCGCTCCTGCAGCGCCTTGCCCGCGTAGTACGCGGCCGGGGCCTCCGCCGCGCCGACGATGGAGAGCGCGACGTGATGCGGCACCCCTGCGGCGCGCTCGGCGTCGAGGAGCGTGCGCGTGACCGTGCCGAAGAAGCGCTTGGAGGCCGACGCGCTCAGCGTCTCCACCGAGGCCACATCCACCACCGCGGCGCATCCGGCGAGCGCCGTCACGACACCGGGCAGCGCCTCCGCGCCTCCTGTGAGGTCGACGCCCGCCGCCCGGCTGAGCACGACCGGCTCGTGGTCGGCGGCGCGCAGCGCGGCGACGACGTGCCGGCCGACCACACCCGTTCCACCCGCGACCGCGACCTTCATCGGAGCACCTCCGTCACGATCGTGCGGGGCGCAGCGGCCCCGGCCCGGCGGCGCACGGGCAGCAGCAGAGCGACGCCGAGCAGCGCGCTGAGCCCGAGCGACACGAGCGAGCCGACGACGTCACCGGCCGAGCCCTCGGGGTGGAGGGCGTGGTAGCCGAAGTGCAGCACCCCGAAGACCGCCCAGGCGAGCCCGACGACCCTCCCCGGCTGCGCGGAACGCGAGAGCGCGGCGGCCAGGCTGGCGGCGCCGAGGCCGAGGTAGAGGGCGCCGACGTCGCGGACGAGGTGCTCGTTGTAGGGACCGTCGACGTCGACCCAGTGCAGGCCGAAGCCGGGGAAGGAGCGGTAGAAGGCGTCCGGTGCCGCGAAGGCCCAGCCGCCGACGTACGCCCCCAGGGCGACGCCGAGCGCGAGCAGAGCGCGGCGCAGTGGTGTGTTGTCCATACCTCTGTTGACGAAGTGGCATGCAGGAATGTGAGGTGGAGACTCACATTCCCGGCGCCTGATCGGTCTTAATGGTCGAGACGGAAGGGGACGGCTGTGATGGAGGAGACCTGTCTCTTATACACATCT
>NZ_JBPGXM010000111.1:0-12607 GCF_056755495.1 Leifsonia sp. KNZ12-8B | reverse complement strand
GCGGAGGACGGGGTGGATGCGGCAGGCGCGGGCGCGGCCACGACCGCGGCTCCGCCGGCCTCACCGGATGCGGGCGACGCCTCTGTCGCCGGCAGCTGCGGCGTCTCGGCGATGCGCGCGAACAGCGCGGCCTTCAGCTCCGGCCGGGGCGCGACCGGGTCCGCCGCGAGCCCGAGCTCGGCGGCGACCGCCTCGAACTCCTCCGCCTCGCGGTCGTCGCGGGCGCCCAGGGTGCGCCCGAGGCGGTCCCGCTGCGTCTCGCGGTGTTCGTCGGTCATGTGGTCACCCCCAATTCTTCGCGCAGCCGTATCATCGCATCGCGCAGCCGTGTCTTCGCTGTGCCGAGCGGGATCCCGAGCCTGGCCGCGACCTCGCTCTGGCTGAGCCCGCCGTAGTAGGCGAGCGCGACGGCCTCCCGCTGCTGTTCGCTCAGCACGGCCATCGCCTCCTCCACCCGTTCGTGCTCGACCCGCACCTCGACCGTCTCGGCCACCTGGTCGTACGCGGTGGGGAGGTCGCGGACCCCCACCACGGTGTCCCGGTCGTGCGCCGCCTGCGACGCACGGACCCGATCGATGGCGCGGCGGTGGGCCATGGTCATGATCCACGTGACCGCTCGACCCTTATTCGGATCGAACCGCCCGGCGGATTGCCACGCCTCGAGGAAGACCTCCTGCGCGACCTCCTCGGACTGGGCGGCGTCGATCAGGATGCGGCGGATCAGGCCCAGGACGCGCGGGGCCGTGCGGTCGTAGAAGTCCGAGAACGCGCGCTGGTCGCCGGAGGCCGTCGCGACGAGCAGCGCATCGAGGTCGGCTGGCACCGTGTCGGCGGGCACGGCGTCGGCGGGAACGTCGTCCACGTCGTCTCCGCTCGTCGCACGAGCCGGGCATCGGCGATGCCGGGCATGAAAGTGCCGGGCCGCAGAACGCCTCTCGGCGCGAGGCCGCTCGGAGCGGCAAGTTTTGGAGCCCGGGGTTACTGCGGCCCGGCTCCATCAATAGTACAGGAGGCCGCCCGCTCGTCCACGGCGTGGCGTTCGCGACGGGAGAACGGAACCCGGCCCGACGGGGTTGACCCGCGCGCGGAGCCGGTGGAGGACCGGCTCAGTCGAGCGAATCCGCCCGCCACAGCCGGGCGCAGGCGCCCAGCTCCTCCGCGAACCGGGTGAAGCGCAGCGCGCGCGTGGTGAGCTCGCTCCCCCGCTCCGGGTCGAGCGCATCCCGGTCGTCCGCCACCGAGGCTGCCCCGGCCGCGGCGACCCGGCAGAAGGCGGCGGCGCGGTCGAGCGCGACCGCGAAGTCGCCCTCGAACAGTCCGCGCAGGATCCGGTCGGCGAGCTCGGTGATCTCAGCCGGCCCGGTCGGGTTGGGCGCGCCCGCGACGACGGGGTCGATGGAGGAGAGCACCTCGGAGCCGCGCTGGTACAGGTATGCGGTCCCTTCGGCATCCTGTCGGATCAGCAGCCGCAGCAGGTAGATGCGCCAGAGCGCGCCGGGAAGGCTCTTGGCGTTGGACCGCGACCACAGCTCGGCGATGGCGTCGATGCCGTGCTGGTCGGTGTACGCGACGAGCCGGTCCACGATCTCGGCGTCCGGGTTCTCGCGCACCCGGGCGAGCAGCGCCCGCGCGGTCTCGTGCGCGACCCGGCTGATCTGCGCCGGATCCTCCCCACCGAGGAAGCCCTCGAACATCCCGCCGGGGAACAGCGTCGGCTTGTGGAAACGGTCAGCGCGGTCGGACATCCCCCCATTCTCCCCCACCGGCCCGCGGCGCGGCGGGCTGGCGATCCACGATAGATTGGAGGCGAGGGCCTCTAGCTCAGTCGGTAGAGCATCGGACTTTTAATCCGCGGGTCGTGGGTTCGAGCCCCACGGGGCCCACCTCAATCCCCCTTCACGTTCACGATCTGCCGGAGGACGTGCCGCACCTCCACCAGGTCGGCCGCATCCGCCATCACCCGGTCGATGTCCTTGTACGCCGCCGGGATCTCGTCGAGGAAGGCGGACGTGCGGCGCCACTCGATGCCCTGCATGTCGCGCTCCAGCTCCTCCATCGTGAAGCGCTTACGGGCGGCGGTGCGGGAGTGCGCCCGGCCGGCGCCGTGCGGCGACGAGTTCAGCGACATCGGGTTGCCACGGCCGGTCACGACGTAGCTGCGGGTGCCCATCGAGCCGGGGATCAGGCCGGCGACGCCCTCCGCGGCGTCGATCGCCCCTTTGCGCGAGAGCCACACGTCCTCGCCGAAGTGACGTTCACGCTCCGTGTAGTTGTGGTGGCAGTTGATGCGCTCATGCTCCACGACCTCGCCGCCCGTCCAGTCGGCGAAGCAGGCGATGAGCCGGTCCATCATCTCCTCGCGGTTGAGCAGCGCGAACCGCTGCGCCCAGCGCAGCTCGCGCAGGTACGCGTCGAACTCCGGGGTGCCCTCGGTCAGGAAGGCCAGGTCCCGGTCCGGGAGGGGCACGCGTGAGCGGCGCGCGGCCTCCTGGGCCACCTGGATGTGGCGCTGCGCGATCCTGTTGCCGACGCCGCGCGAACCCGAGTGCAGGAACAGCCAAACGCGGTCCTCCTCGTCGAGCGAGACCTCGATGAAATGATTTCCCGAGCCCAGCGAGCCGAGCTGCAGCTCCCAGTTCGCGGCGTACGACCGCGCGTCCTCCGCCAGGCGCCGCAGCTCGTCGACGCGCACGCGGGCGGGGGCCGCCACACGAGCGTTGTAGTGCCCCGGCGACAGCGGAACGGCCCGCTCGACGGCCTCACGCAGCGGTCGCCGGTCGCGTGGCAGGTCGTCCGCCCGGTACTGCGTGCGCACGGCGATCATCCCGCAGCCGATGTCGACGCCCACGGCAGCGGGGATGATCGCGCCGACGGTCGGGATGACGCTGCCGACCGTGGCGCCGTTGCCCAGGTGCGCGTCGGGCATCAGCGCGAGATGCGGCCGCACGAACGGCAGCGACGCCGTCGTGCGCGCCTGCGCGAGCGTCTGGTCGTCGAGGAGGGACGCCCAGCTGTACAGCCGCCCGCCGAGCTTGTGCATGGCCACGCGAGGGACTGTAGCCCTCACGCCACCCCCGTCACCCGCCCGCGCTCGATCAGGTACCCCACTCCCACCGCACCCGCCACGCACAGCATCAGCGGCACCAGCAGCGCCGGCCCCTGGTTCGTGAACTCCAGCACCAGCACCAGCGCCGTCAGCGGCGCCCGCATCGTGACGGCGAGGAAGGCCGCCGCACCCATCAGGGCGAAACCCGCGAGCGGCGCCCCCGGCCAGAGCAGCAGCCACGGCGCTCCGGCCGCCAGTCCCAGCCCGGCCCCGATCGCGAGCGACGGCGTCAGTGTGCCGCCCGCCGCGCCCGCGCCGATCGTCCCGACGGTGGCGACCGCCTTCAGCAGCGTGATCGCCAGGATGAGCAGCACCGGCAGGGAGGCGCCCAGCGCGAGCTGCCCGAGTGCACGCCCGTTGCCCAGGACGGCCGGGAACCACAGCGCGACGACGCCGATCGCGACGAAGACCACCGGCATCACGATCAGGATGCCCCACCGCTTCGGCCGGTGCCGTTGGGCGAACGATGCCGCGCGCACGAATCCCACGGCCGCCAGCCCGATCACCGGCCCTGCCAGGATCGACCAGACCACGATGGTCGGCGTCAGCGGCACCTGCTCCACGACGTACAGCGGGTTCGCCGGCACGACCGCCCGCGCGACCAGCGCCGCGATTCCGGAGGTCGCCAGCGCGGGGACCACGGTGGCGAAGCTGACCTCGGCGAGCAGGATCTCCACCGCGAACACCGCCCCGCCGAGCGGGACGTCGTAGACGGCCGCGAGTCCGGCGCCCGCCCCGCACGCGACGAGGATGCGCCGTTCGCGCGCCGAGACGCCCGCCCGCTCCGACAGCCAGCCCGCCCAGAGCGCCGCGACCTCGCGCGGGGCGACCTCGCGGCCGATGGAGGCGCCCAGGCCGACGATCACGATCTGCAGGCCGGCATTCAGCAGCGTCACCACGCCGGGCATCCGCCTTCCGCCCACCGACGCCTCGACCGAGACGACCGCGTGTCGCGGGTCTCGCCTCCCCCAGCCGCGCAGCAGCCACCACCCGACGCCGCCGAGCACACCGGCGACCGCGAGGGCGACGACCCGGTTCACCGGGGGCGCCTCCAGCAGGCCCTCCAGGAAGGTGCCCTCCGAGTAGCCGAAGGCCAGGTGCTGGATGGCGTGCAGCAGCAGCGCGACGAGCGCTCCGCCGATCCCGGCGCCCACGCCGACCAGCAGCGTGACGACGACCAGGCGCAGCAGCCAGCGCGGGGTCATGGCGCGTCTCCGCCTCCCTCCGCGGCTCACGGCGCCGACCGGCCTACCAGCCGGCCGGCCGCCCGTCGGCTACTCGCCGGGGACGAGCGCCCCGACGGTCAGCAGCTTCACCGACTCCGACTGGCACGCCGTGAAGTCGGCGTCCTGCACGAAGAGCGACTCGGTCGATCCCGGCGGGTACACGCGGAAGCCGTCGGCCTGCTTGGGCCGGCACTGCGCCTCGTCGTAGTTCATGGCCTGCACGATCTGCAGCGGCGCCTGGGCCGTCCCGCCCGGCTGGAGGGTGACGGTCGGGTGCGGCTTGCTCCGGTCGAACTCCGCGGCGGCGCCGAGTTGCGTGCCGTTGCCGTCGCCGACGAAGGACACGCCCGGCCAGCCCTGCAGGTCGCACGCCTCGCTGCCGTTGTTCGTCAGCACGAGCGTGACCCCGGTGCTGCCTGCGGCGCCTCCGGTGCCCTCGCCGATGCTCCCGGCCAGGTCGCTCGTCGCGCACTGTCCCTCGACCGGCTCGGCGGTGCTCGTGCCGGTGGGGCGGGGCGTCGAGGTTCCCGTGCTCGTCTGCGTCGGCGAGGCGACCGGCGAGGAGGTGGGGCCCGCGTTCGACTGGCAGGAAGCGAGCGCGAGGACGGCGGTGACGGCGACGGCGGCGGCCACCGCGACGGAGGAGATCCGGGTGCGGGTCATGCTCCCCATCCCAGCAGGTCGCCCGCGCGATGCGCGCGCACCACACCGACGGCTGGCAGGATGGGGGCCATGAGCACCGCGACACGTTGGATTTCACGGAACTGGGCGGTCGTCGTCCCCGTCATCGGCGTGATCGTCCTGGCGATCTTCTGGACCGTCGAGCTGCAACCGGTCGCGGTCGCCGTCATCGCGATCGTCCTGGCGGGCACCGTGCTGGCGGCGGTGCAGCACGCGGAGGTCGTGGCCCACCGGGTCGGCGAACCGTTCGGCTCCCTGGTGCTCGCGGTCGCCGTGACGGTCATCGAGGTGGCGCTCATCGTCACGCTGATGTCCACCGGCAAGGACTCGGAGACGCTCGCCCGCGACACGGTCTTCTCGGCGGTGATGATCACCATGAACGGCATCGTCGGGCTCTGCCTGCTGCTCAGCGCCTCGCGCCGCGAGATGACCGCGTTCAACGCGCGCGGCAGCAGCACCGCACTCGCGACGGTGACCGCGCTGGCGACGCTCACCCTGGTGCTGCCGAGCTTCACCGAGACGCCGGGGCCGCAGTTCTCGCCCAGTCAGCTGGTGTTCGCCGCCGTCGCTTCGCTGGCGCTGTACGGGATGTTCGTGTTCACGCAGACCTTCGCCCACCGCGACTTCTTCCTGCCCGTCACACCCAAGGGCAAGCCGCTCGAGGAGGACGAGCACGCGGAGGCACCCTCCACCCGCACCGCGCTCATCAGCCTGGGGCTGCTCCTGGTCGCGCTGGTCGCGGTCGTCGGGCTCGCGAAGCTGGAGTCGACGCCGATCGAGCGCGCGGTGGTCGGCATCGGCCTGCCGCAGTCGTTCGTCGGCGTGATCATCGCGCTGCTCGTGCTGCTGCCCGAGGGCATCGCGGCGGCCAAGGCGGCCTCCCGCAACCGGATGCAGACGAGCCTCAACCTCGCCCTCGGCTCGGCCATGGCCTCCATCGGCCTGACCATCCCCGCCATCGCCATCGCGTCGATCTGGCTGCCCGGCGCGCTGCATCTCGGGCTCGGCGCGAGTCAGATCGTGCTGTTCGCGCTGACGGTCGCCGTCAGCATCCTGACCATCATGCCGGGTCGGGCGGTGCGGATGCAGGGCGGCATCCACCTGGTGCTGTTCGCGGCCTTCCTGTTCCTGTCGATCGTGCCGTAGCGGCGCCGGCGCCCCAGCGCCCTCAGCTCGCGACGGCCGCGTCGAACAGCTGCTCGGCCGCGAGGCGGGCCGCGTCAGGCGTCCCTCCCCGGAGCGCGGCGCTGGCGGACGCCCCGTCGAACAGCAGTGTGAGCTGCTCCGCGAGCACCTCGGGAGACCGCGCCCCGGCAGCCTCCGCCTGACGACGGAAATAGGCGGTCAGCTCACCCTTGAAGTGCTGGGCCACGCGGGCGGCCGGATGCTCGCGGTCGCGCAGCTCGGTGGCGACGTTGACGAACGGGCAGCCGAAGAAGTCGGCCGCCTCGGCCGCGCGATGGAGCGCGTCGAACACGTGCAGCACCCGCTCGCGCGGGGTGCCCGAGTCCTCCGACGCGAAGTACGCGGCGACCACCTGTGGGCCGCAGGTGCTGAGCATCTCGGCGACGATCGCGTCCTTGCCGTCGAAGTGCTGGTAGATCGAGCGCTTCGAGACGGCGGCCTCCTGAGCCAGCCGGTCGACCCCGACGGAGTTGACGCCCTCGCGGACGAAGAGCCGGGCCGCCGCATCAAGCACGCGCTCGCGCGGCTTGGGACGGGAGGCTGCCGCTGTGGTCATGGGGCAAGTCTAGGGGCGCGCTTGCGAAAAGTAAACCGATCTGTGTACTCTGCCTGGTACACAGATCGGTTTACTTTTGGAGGACATCATGACCGAGCTCACCGGACGCGTCGCACTCGTCACCGGCGCCAACCGCGGCCTCGGGGCCGCCTTCGTCGCCGCGCTGCTGGAGCGCGGCGCGTCGAAGGTCTACGCCGCCGCCCGCCGCCCCGAGACGGTCGACACGAGCGATCCGCGCGTGGTGCCCCTCGCCCTCGACGTCACCGACGAGCAGAGCATCCGTCGCGCCGCGGAGACCGCCTCCGACGTCACCGTGCTCGTCAACAACGCGGGCATCGCGGTGAACCAGTCGCTCGTCTCGGGCGACCTCGACGTCGCCCGCCAGGAGTTCGACACGAACTTCTGGGGCCCGGTCCTCGTGACCCGCGCCTTCGCCCCGGTGATCGAGCAGAACGGCGGCGGGGCCGTCGTGAACATGCACTCGGCACTGAGCTGGCTCGCGGTCGGCTCGTACAGCGCGGGCAAGGCGGCGCTGTGGTCGGCGAGCAACTCCGCCCGGGTGGAGCTCGCGCCCGCGGGCATCCAGGTCGTCGGCGTGCACGTGGGCTGGGTCGACACCGAGATGGCCGCGCACGTCGAGGACGAGAAGGTCCCCCCGGCGGTCGTCGTCGCCGAGGCGCTCGACACCGTCGAGGCGGGAGGCGCGGAGGCGGTCGTCGGCGACACCGCGCGGAACGTCAAGTCCGTCCTGCACGAGGACGTCCGCGCGCTCTACCCCCAGCTGGCCAGGTAGGCGCTTCCGGCGAAGCCCTCGGCGCGGATGCCCCACGAGGTCGTCCACGACCCGCCGGGGGCCAGCCAGCGCAGCCCCTCGCCCGAGTTGAGCGCGTTGGCGGGGGCGGTCATCGGCTCGATCGCGACGGCCGGCTCCCCCGGCGCCCTGGTGGCGAACGCCCGGTGGGTGAACAGCTGGACGTAGGCGAAGTCGTCGTCGCTCCACAGCACCACCCGGCGGCCGTCGTCGGCGGCGAGCACGTGCTGGATGGGCGAGGGGAGGTCGCCGTAGCCGTCGTTCAGCTCCAGCTCGCTGACCCGCCGGCCCGCGGAGAGGTCGAGCGCCGACCCGGCCTCGACCGGCGACGACCCGGTGATGTTCAGCCGGTCGTCTGCCTCGAAGTGGCGCCCGGCGGCGACCGTCAGGGTCAGCTCCTCCGCGGGCACATCACCGATCCGGAGGTAGGGATGGGCGCCGATCGCGACCGGCGCCGGCCGGTCCCCGACGTTCTCGATCGTGTGGGTGACGGTGAGCCCCTCGGTGTCGAGCTCGTGGGTGACCCTCGTCTCCAGCTGGAACGGGTACCCGAGCTCCGGGTAGATCGGCGCACGCTGGGTGACCGAGGAGTCGGTCCGCTCGACCAGCTCGTACGGCCGGTAACGCAGGAGGCCGTGGATGGCGTTGCCGGCGGCCGGCTCGGTGAGCGCGAGCCGCTGCTCCCGGCCGTCGAGCTCCCAGACGCCGTCCTTGACGCGGTTCGGCCACGGCACGAGCACGATCTGGGCGCCGGAGGGCGGCGGCGCGTCGGCCGGATACGGTTCGACCAGGTCGACCCCGGCGACCCGGAGGGTGCGGATGGATGCGGCGACCTGGGTGACCGTCGCGGTCAGGTCGCCGAACTCGAGCTCGTACTGTTCGCCGGTGGCTGCGCGCATGACCACAGCCTAGGGCGCGGCCACCGTGACCGACAGTCCGGCGGCCCGCAGCGCCTCCACCTCGTCGGCGGGAGCCGATTCGCCCGTCAGCAGGCCGGCGACCTCGTCGATCCCCGCGATGCGGCCGAGATGCGTGCGACCGAGTTTGGAGCCGTCGGCCACGACGATCGCCCGGGATGCAGAGGCCACCATGACGCGCTTGAGGTCGGCCTCGGGGAGGTTCACGTTGGTGATCCCCCCGGCCGCGTGCACCCCCGTGCAGCCGATGAAGGCGAGGTCCGCGTGCATGCGCTGCAGCAGTATGGCCGCGAGCGGCTCGACCAGCGAATGCTGCAGCGGGCGCAGCGTGCCGCCGGTCACGACGACCTGGAACCGCGGGATGGCGCGCTCCAGTTCCAGCGCGATGGTGAGGCCGTTCGTGATCACGGTGACGTCCTCCACGTCCTCCCGGTCGGCGAGGGCACGCGCGATGGCGGCGGTCGTGGTCCCGACATCGAGCAGAACGCTGCTCCCGGAGGTCACCATCGCGGCCGCCTCCGCGCCGATCCGGCGCTTCTCGTCCGCGGACGCCTCCAGCGCCTCCTCGAAGCTCGGCTCGCGCATCCCCGCGCCGCGGAGCACCGCCCCGCCGTGCACGCGGCGGATGCTCTCGGCCGCGTCGAGGGCGTCGAGGTCGCCGCGGATGGTCACGTCCGACACCTGGAACGCCTCGGCGAGTTCGCCGACCCGCACGAAGCCCGCGCGGCCGATGAGCGCGAGCATCCGCTCGCGACGGACGGCGACGGGCAGCGGATCGGCCATGAGGCCATGCTGAACGGGTTGCGTTTGCTTGTCAATACGAAAGCTGCCGGTTACATTTGCTTTCGGAAACGAAAGGCTGCCATGGCTTCCATCATCAAGCGCCCGTACCGCCTCTCCGACGGCCGCGACCTGATCTACTACGACGACGCCGACACGACCCTCGACCCCGAGCGCGCGCCCGACCTCCGCGAGCCCGCGACGCGTCCGGCGACGGCGACCATGCGGCAGGACCCGCTCACCGGCGAGTGGATCTCGATCGCGGCCGCCCGGCAGAACCGCGTGATGCTGCCCCCGGCCGAGCTCGACCCGCTCGCCCCGGCCACGCCCGCCAACCCGTCCGAGATCCCCAGCCTGTACGACGTGGCGGTCTTCGAGAACAAGTCGCCCTCGTTCGGGCCGCTGCTCGAGGACGAGAACCAGCCGGAGGGTCTCGACGACCTGGCGAGCGTCGGCATCGGCCGCACCCGCACCTCCGTCGGCCGCTGCGAGGTCGTCTGCTTCAGCCCCGAGACGACCGGCTCCTTCGGCAGCCTGACGCCGTCGCGCGCGCGCACGGTGATCGAGGCGTGGGCGGACCGCACCGCCGCGCTCTCCGCGCTGCCGGCCGTGCGCCAGGTGTTCCCCTTCGAGAACCGTGGTCAGGCGATCGGCGTCACGCTGCACCACCCGCACGGCCAGATCTACGCGTACCCGTACATCACGCCGCGCACGAACGCGCTCATCCGCTCGCTCGACGCCTACGGCCCCACGCTGTTCGCCGACATCCTCGAACGCGAGCGCGCGTCCGAGCGCGTGGTGCTCTCCGGCCGGCACTGGACCGCGTTCGTGCCGTTCGCCGCCCGCTGGCCGATCGAGATCCACCTCCTGCCGCACCGGCACGTCGCCGACTTCGCCGAGACGTCGGCGGAGGAGCGGGATGAGCTCGCCACCCTGTACCTGCGGGTGCTGCGGGGCGTCGACGCGCTCTACGACACCCCGACGCCGTACATCGCCGCCTGGCACCAGGCGCCGGTCGGCGTCCGGCGCGACGAGATCCGCCTCATGCTGCAGCTGACCTCCCCCCGCCGCGGCGCGGATAAGCTGAAGTACCTCGCCGGCTCCGAGGCGGCGATGGGCGCCTGGATCGGCGACATCCCGCCCGAGACGGCGGCGGCCGCGATCCGCGAGGCCATCGACCGCGCCGACCGCGAGTCGCCGGTCGGCGAGCTGCCCGTGCAGGTGACCGACCTGCTGACGGTGCTGCCGGAGACGGCGGGCGCCGACTCCACCGGCGCCGACTCCACCGGCACCGACTCCACGAACCCCCGAAAGGCCGACTGATGACCGATCTGCGCTCCGGCGTCCGCGACGACTTCGCCGAGGTGTTCGGCCGCGAGCCCGACGGCGTCTGGTCCGCCCCCGGCCGCGTGAACCTCATCGGCGAGCACACCGACTACAACCTCGGCTTCGTGCTCCCCTTCGCCATCAACCGCCGCACGGTCGCGGCCCTCGGACTGCGCGAGGACCGCCGCGTGCGCGTCGGCAGCACCTTCGCCGACGAGCTGGTCGAGCTCGACCTCGACGACCTCGGTCCCGACGTGCTCGGCGGCTGGTCGGCGTACCCGCTCGGCGTCGCGTGGGCGCTCGGGCAGTTCGGGGCCGACCTGGAGGCCGTGCCCGGCTTCGACCTGCTCATCGACTCGAACGTGCCGGTCGGGGCGGGCCTGTCGTCCTCCGCGGCGATCGAGAGCGCCGTCGCCCTCGCGCTGAACGACGTCTGGCGGCTCGGCTTCGACCGCCGGACCCTCGCCGCGGTCGGCCAGCGCGCCGAGAACGTCGCGGTCGGCGCGCCGACCGGGATCATGGACCAGTCCGCGTCCCTGCTCGGCGAGGCCGACGCCGCGGTGTTCCTCGACTGCCGCTCGCTCGACGCGCAGGTCGTGCCGCTGGGGCTGGAGCAGGCCGGCCTCGAGATCGTCATCATCGACACCGGCGTCACGCACGCCCACGCGACCGGCGGGTACGCCGACCGCCGCGCCTCCTGCGAGGCCGGGGCGAACACCCTCGGCGTCGAGTCCCTGCGCGACGTGTCGGTGGCCGACCTCGACCGCGCCCGCGAGCTCCTCGACGACGTGACCTTCCGGCGCGTGCGCCACGTCGTCACCGAGGACCAGCGCGTCCTCGACACGGTCCGCACGCTGCGCGAGCAGGGCCCGGCGGCGATCGGCGAGCTGCTCGACGCCTCCCACGTCTCCATGCGCGACGACTTCGAGATCTCGGTCCCCGAGCTCGACCTCGCCGTCGAGGTCGCGCAGGCGAACGGCGCGATCGGCGCCCGGATGACCGGGGGCGGCTTCGGCGGCTCCGCCATCGCGCTCGTCCCGGCCGACGCGGTCAGCCGCGTGCAGGTCGCGATCGACGGCGCGTTCGCGGAGCACTCGTTCGGCCAGCCGGACGTCTTCACCGTGCGCGCGTCGCAGGGGGCCCAGCGGGAGAGCTGAGCGGCTGTTCACCTCCCGGACACCGGGGCGTTCCACAATGGCCGGGATGACGGATCCCGAGATCACCTGGCTCGACGCGAACACGGCGCAGCTGCGCCAGCCCAAGGCGTCGCACTGGGAGGCGCCGTTCCTGTTCCTCCTGTTCGGCCGCGAGCGATCGCTGCTGCTCGACACCGGGGCCACCGCCGACGAGGCGCGGTTCCCGCTGGCCGCGACGGTGACCCGGCTGACCGACCAGTGGCTGCGCCGCAACCCGGCGGTGTTCACACGCCCCTACCCGCTGATCGTCGCGCACACGCACGCCCACGGCGACCACATCGCGGGCGATGCGCTGCTGCGGCCGCGGCCGGGCGCGACCGTCGTCGGCACGACGCCGGCGCAGGTGATCGCGTTCTTCGGCTTCCGGCAGTGGCCGGACGAGGTCGTGACGCTCGACCTCGGACAGCGCCCGATCGACGTGATCGGCGGCCCCGGCCACGAGCCGTCCGCCGTCGTGTTCTTCGACCGCGCGACCGGCATCCTGTTCACCGGAGACACGGTCCTGCCCGGCCACCTCTATGTGCGCGATCTCGCGCAGTACCGCGCCACGATCGAGCGGCTGATCCGGTTCCGGGAGGCGCCCACGGCGCCGGTGCGCGAGCTCCGCGGGGCGCACATCGAGATGTCGGGCGTCCCCGCCGTCGCGTACCCGCCGGGGACGCTGGACCAGCCGGACGAGCCCGGCCTGCCGCTCTCGCCGCGCATCCTGGACCGCATCCTGCCGGCGCTCGACGACCTCCCGGCCTCTCCCGACGGCCGCGTCGCCCGCAAGCGCTTCATCGTCGTCCACGACCCCCGCTGACTCGCCTCCCCTCCCCCTCCT